>JBKPEY010000287.1:0-26269 GCA_046744405.1 Actinomycetota bacterium | reverse complement strand
GAGCATAGAGAGCACAGCCGAGAGTCCCAAGATCGACCTTGGCAGCCTGATTTTGACCGCGGTGCCGGGAGCAGAGCTGCGGCTGCAAGTGGCGGAGGAGACCGGCGAAATTGTCTGGGCCATGCTGGTGATCGAGACGGTCGTGGATCAGGGCTTCGCCGAGCTCAGCCCGATGGAAGCGCAGGCGAACGCCAGCCAGAAGGCTCAGGCCTACTCCTCGGCCCTCGAGCTGGCCGCGTACGCCGCCCCCCGCAGTGGCGGGCTGTGGGCAGAACTGCGCGATGAGATTTCCAGGAATGCTACGGAGGCTGGAGGCACCGCCTCACTTGGCGAGGGGCCGTTTGGAGTGGAGCTGAGGCGGCTGATCCCAGTGACAACACCAGAAGGCGAGGAGGGTTACCAGCCCTCACGAATGTGGGTTGCCGAGGGCCCGCGATGGCTGCTTCGGGGCATTGTCTACGGCCAGGCTGCGATCGAAGAGGACACCGACTCCCCGGTTGTCGCCGACGTACTGTCAGCCTTCCGTCAGGTTATCGTGCGACGCGGCGACGAAGCGATGGCGCCTGGTGATCAGCTGCCTTTGACCATGCCCACCAATCTCAGCCAAGAGCCAGAGGCCGACACATAGCTTGGACAATCGCTGTAGGCATTGACCATGGTGAGATGCTTGAACTGCGGAGGTGAGACGCCATGGCTAAAGACAACCTGCTGCAACG
Source organism: Actinomycetota bacterium (assembly GCA_046744405.1). Lineage (GTDB taxonomy): Bacteria > Actinomycetota > Actinomycetes > Propionibacteriales > Propionibacteriaceae > Microlunatus. Next base: position 25,553 of record JBKPEY010000287.1, on the reverse strand, counting down.
AGCATTGCGTCGGTTCGCATCATCAACTGCCGAGCTCGAATCTGAAGAACTGCAACGCAAAGTCCGCGAAGAGGGCGCAATCCCCATCCAGGAATGCGAGGATCGCCAGCGTGTCCAGCTCACCGGAACTGTATCGACGGTGACTATCACTCCTCGCGCTGGGCACCCGGCATTGGAGGTAGAGCTGCATGACGGATCTGGAACAGTGAGCCTCGTCTGGCTTGGCCGTCGGCAGATTCCTGGCATCGATCCGGGTCGCACTCTGAAAATTTGGGGCCGGATCAGCTGTCACGACGGTAAACGGCTTATCTACAACCCGCGTTATGAGCTGATGGAGACGCCGGCGGCCTCGTGATCGATACCGCTACGGCGCCCGGCGCATGAGCGAGCGGCCAGCCGAACCAAAGGCTCAATCCGACGAGATCGGGGCGCCAAACGACACGCCATCGGCAACTGCGGAGATGCCGCAGTTTCGCTATGTCGAGGAATTCGTCCGCTACCAGCTGAGCCAATCGTTGGGCGGCGCCCGCGGCATGATCGAGTCGGGGTTGCCCTTCGTTGCCTTCACGATCGCTTGGGTGATCGCTCGGCAGCTTTATCCGGCAATCGCCGCGGCCGTCGCGACCGCGTTGCTGCTGGCGCTCATCCGCCTCATTCAGCGGCAATCGATCAAATACGTCGTCCAGGCTGTGATTCCCACCGCAATCGCTGTTTTGATCGCAACGCGCACCGGTCGCGCCCAGGATGTCTTCCTGCCCGGAATCCTCTACAACGGGGCCCTGGCTGTGCTGTCGATCATCACGGTCGCTATCCGCAAGCCTCTGGTCGGTTTTCTCATCGGCGCCGCCGTCGGCGACCCGACCGGCTGGACCAGAGATCGCGGACTGGTGAGGATGACATCGAAGCTGACTTTGGTACTTGCGGTGCCTTACCTCACTCGATTTGTCATCCAGTTGCCGCTGTTCCTCGCCGGTCAGGTGGTCTGGCTTGGCATAGCGAAGGTTGTTCTCGGCTGGCCCATGCTGATTGCCGCCCTCACAATCATTGGTTTGATGCTCTCCAAGGGAAAAACCCCTATGGAGGATTCACCGCTGATCAGTTCGCGCGATCAAACTGCTTGAACGCGGGGGGTTGGCGTCTTGGAGATGCTGATTGACCCGTCGCGGGGCGAAAGCATCTCGGCAAGCTCCTTCTCGAAGTCCTGAGCCGTGACGAAGAGCAGTTCGTCGCCGGCCTCCAAAGAGCCGTCACTGTCTGGCGGTCGAGCATGCCCATCACGGATGATCGCGACCAAAACGACATCGCCTGGCCAATTCAGGTCGCCGATCCGGGCTCCGACGGTTGGGCTGTTGGAAGGCAAGGTCATCTCCACAAGATTGGTGGCGCCCTCGTGGAAGGTCAGCAACCTCACAAGATCACCGACGGTGACAGCCTCCTCGACCAGTGCGGACATCAGCCGCGGCGTGGAAACTGAGACATCAACGCCCCACACCTCGTTGAACAGCCACTCGTTCTTGGGGTGATTGACTCGAGCGACCGTCCGCGGCACGCCGAATTCGGTCTTGGCAAGCAGCGACATCACAAGGTTCACCTTGTCGTCGCCGGTGGCGGCGATAGCCACATCACAGGTGTCGAGCCCGGCCTCCTCAAGGGAGGACAGCTCACACGCATCTGCTAGCAGCCATTCAGCCTCGGTCAGCGTCTCGGCTTTGATCGCGTGCGGATCCTTGTCGATCAGCAGCACTTCGTGGCCGTTCTCTATCAGCTCCGCCGCAATCGACCGGCCCACGTTTCCGGCCCCGGCAATGGCTACGCGCATCCTCAAACTCCTCTCGGCGGAGAGCCGAGTATCGCCTCGACATTGGCCAGTTTGGCGTCTGCTACGGCGGCGTACACGAGATCACCGTCTTGGAAAATACTGCCGCGCCTGGGCACCATTCCAGAGCCCATGCGAAATACAAACGGGATGCGAGCTCCCGTAGCGTCCTCCATCTGCTCGATGGAGCGGCCGACCCAAGCTTGATCGACATGTACTTCCATAAGCCGCACGGATCCCGAAGGATCACGCCACTGCGGCTCAGAACCGCTCGGCAACAACCGCCGCAATACCTGGTCGGAGGTCCATCGTACGGTCGCCACGGTCGGGATGCCGAGCCGTTCGTACACCTCAGCTCGGCCCGGATCGTAGATCCGAGCTACCACGTTATGTACGCCGAAAGTCTCGCGTACCACGCGGGCGGACAAGATGTTGGAGTTGTCGCCACTTGACACCGCGGCAAACCCTTCGGCGTCCTCGATGCCAGCTTCGAGCAGCACCTCGCGATCGAAGCCCACACCCCTTACTGTCTTGCCCGCGAAGTCGGGGCCTAGTCGACGGAAGGCCTCGGAGTCGAGATCGATCACCGCGACAGTGTGGCCCCGCTTCTCCAGGCTCCTCGCCAGCGTGGATCCCACCCGGCCGCAGCCCATGATCACGATGTGCACGCCGCCGAGTCTAGTGAACGAGGCGAAGAACTTCCTCCGAGCGGCGTGCCGATCGTGGCGGCACTGCCACTGTTATGGCGGCGACATTAGTGTTGCCATGTGGTGAATGTTGCGGACATCGGCAAGCGGTTGCTGCTGGGCCGTAAGCTGCGCAGCACCCAGCTTCACGAGACGCTCCTTCCCAAGCGCATCGCCCTGCCGGTTTTCGCTTCAGACGCCTTGTCCTCGGTCGCCTACGCGCCAGACGAGATCTTCTTGACCCTGTCGTTGGCGGGGCTGGTCGCGTATTCGTATTCGTGGAAAGTCGCCATCCTGGTCGCGGTCGTGATGCTGGTCGTCGTCGCGTCCTACCGCCAGAACGTGCATGCATACCCCTCGGGCGGGGGCGACTATGAAGTGGCCACCGTGAACCTCGGGTCTAATGCCGGCCTTACCGTGGCAGCCGCGCTGCTGGTGGACTACGTCTTGACAGTTGCGGTCTCCATTTCGTCTGGGGTGCAAAACGCCAAGTCGGCCTTTCCCATCCTTGACGGGCATGAGGCGTGGGCGGCAGCTGGGATCGTGGTCGTTCTGATGGCGCTCAACCTGCGCGGGGCGCGAGAGTCCGGCACGCTCTTCGCGATACCCACTTACTGCTTCATGTTCGCCATATTGACCATGGTGATCTACGGGCTGTTCCGAATTCTGGTGCTCGGCGATCAGATCCAAGTCGACAGCGCAAAGTACGGTATCGAGCCTGATCCGAAATACGCAGCCTTCGCCGGCTTCGCGATGATCGCGTTGCTGGCGCGTACGTTCTCCTCTGGATGTGCGGCGCTGACCGGCGTGGAGGCAATCTCCAACGGAGTACCGGCGTTCCGCAAACCCAAGAGCAAGAACGCGGCAACCACCTTGTTGTTGCTCGGTGTCATTGCGGTCTCGATGCTGATAGGCGTCGTAGTGCTGTCCAATCTCACCGGCCTGAAGCTCATCGACGAAGGCCTCTCCCACTACACGCTCAATGGCGAGCGGGTGGACGTGATCGAGCAGACGGCCATCGGGCAGTTGTCCGCAGCCGTTTTCGCCGACTTCAAGCCAGCCTTTTACTTCGTCGTGGCCGCCACCATGTTGATCTTGTTCCTGGCCGCCAACACGGCCTTCAACGGGTTTCCGGTGTTGGGTTCGATCTTGGCACGGGACGGCTTCCTGCCGCGTCAGTTGCACACCCGAGGTGACCGGCTGGCCTACAGCAACGGAATCGTGGTGCTGGCCTTCCTCGCCATCGTGCTGATCATCTCGTTCAACGCTGATGTCACTGCACTCATCCAGCTTTACGTAGTCGGTGTCTTCGTCTCGTTCACTGTCAGCCAACTAGGCATGCTGCGGCACTGGACGCGCCACCTCAAAATCGAGAAGGATCCGGCCGTCCGAGGCCGAATGATCCGTTCTCGGGTGATCAACGCCATTGGACTGACGATGACCGCCACCGTGCTGGTGATCGTGCTGCTCTCGAAGTTCACCAAGGGCGCCTATATTGCGATCATCGCTATGGCCGTGCTCTTCGCGGTCATGAAAATGATCCGGCGGCATTACGAGACGGTCGCTCGGGAGACCGCCCTGGTCGAAGGGGAGGATCGCACACTGCCGAGCCGGGTGCGGGCGGTGGTGCTGGTCAGCCGATTGCATAAACCGACGCTGCGCGCACTCGCCTTTGCCAAGGCTGCCCGGCCCAGCATGCTGGAGGCGCTCACCGTGTCGATTGATCCAGATGAGACCGCACGATTGGTCCAGGTCTGGGAGGAAGCTGACACCGGGGTGCCGCTCAAGGTCATCGCCTCGCCGTACCGGGAGGTGACCAATCCGATCATCGAATACGTCAAGAACCTGCGGCGAGAAAGCCCGCGTGACGTGGTCACTGTTTACATCCCGGAGTATGTGGTCGGGCACTGGTGGGAGCAAATCCTGCATAACCAAAGCGCGCTGCGGCTCAAGGGCCGGTTGCTCTTTACCCCTGGTGTCATGGTGACCTCGGTGCCGTTCCACCTCGCCTCGTCCACCAAGGCAGAACAACGAATTGAGCGCGAAACTGCTCAGGAGAATGCCCGCCGCCAGCTCTACACCGGCTAGGCGGATTCGGGTGTTATCTTGACGTCAAGATAGTTTGTCGATCGATGGAGGGCTCATGAGTGTGAACAGCTTCGATGCAAAGGCAACCCTCCAAGTGGGCGAGGACTCCTACCAGATCTTCCGGCTGGACGCCGTGGAGGGATCGGACTCGCTGCCGTACAGCCTCAAGATCTTGCTGGAGAACTTGCTCCGCACCGAAGACGGCGCCAACATCACCGCCGATGACATTCGGGCACTGGCAGGCTGGGATCCGAACGCCGAGCCCAGCGAGGAGATTCAGTTCACTCCTGCCCGAGTGATCATGCAGGACTTCACGGGTGTGCCATGTGTAGTCGATCTGGCCACCATGCGTGAGGCGATGGCAGATATGGGCGGCGAGCCTGCCAAGATCAACCCACTCGCGCCAGCAGAGCTGGTCATCGACCACTCTGTGATCGCTGATGTCTTCGGTACCGCCGATGCATTCACCAGAAACGTCGAAATCGAATACAGCCGTAACCACGAGCGCTATCAATTCCTGCGTTGGGGTCAGACCGCATTCGACGATTTCAAGGTGGTTCCTCCCGGCACCGGGATCGTGCACCAGGTCAACATCGAGCATCTCGCCCGGGTGATCTTTTCCCACGAGGTCGGGGTTGCCGACGACTCAGGACAGACCGAGCGGTACGCCTACCCCGACACCTGCGTCGGGACCGATTCCCACACCACGATGGTCAACGGTCTAGGTGTGGTTGGCTGGGGCGTTGGCGGGATCGAGGCGGAGGCGGCGATGCTCGGCCAACCCGTCTCGATGCTGATCCCGCGGGTGGTGGGCTTCAAGCTCTCCGGTGCACTGCGAGAGGGCACGACGGCCACGGATCTGGTACTGACCATCACCGAGATGCTGCGGCAGCACAAAGTCGTCGGAAAGTTCGTGGAGTTCTACGGGCCGGGCGTCCCCGAGGTGCCGGTGGTAGATCGGGCAACGATCGGCAACATGAGTCCGGAGTACGGCTCCACGATTGCGATGTTCCCGATCGACGGCAAGACCACGGAATATTTGAAGCTCACTGGCCGTAGCGATCAGCTGATCGCCCTTGTGGAGACCTATGCCAAGACCCAAGGTCTGTGGCATAGCGACGATCGTGAGCCACGGTATTCGGAACACCTAGAACTTGATCTTGGCACCGTCGTTCCGAGCATTGCCGGACCGCGGCGGCCGCAAGACCGCGTGCAGGTCGCTCATGCCAAGCGGGGCTTTCGGGAGGCCATACGCGACTTTGTCTCCGAGGAGGAGTTGACCGGCTACGACGAATCGGTGGATGAGTCATTCCCGGCCTCTGACGTGCCAAGTCGAGGACTGTTTGGCGAGTCCTTGGCCCCGCATGAGTACGGCGAGGGGATTCCCGACGACATCGGCGGGCCTAGCAAGCAGGTGCCCGTCACGCTGCGCGACGGTACGTCGTTCGACCTCGATCACGGCGCAGTGGTGATTGCCGCGATCACCTCCTGCACGAATACCTCCAATCCCAGTGTCATGATCGGCGCCGCGCTGCTGGCCAAGAAGGCGGTCGATCGCGGTTTGAACCGCAAGCCATGGGTCAAAACCACCCTGGCACCCGGCTCGAAGGTGGTCAGCGACTATTACGACCGCTCAGGCCTCACGCCTTACCTCGACAAACTTGGTTTCAACCTGGTCGGTTATGGCTGTACGACTTGCATCGGCAACTCTGGTCCGCTAATCCCAGAGGTCAGTGCAGCCGTACAAGAAAATGATCTTGCCGTGGTCTCGGTGCTTTCAGGCAACCGGAACTTCGAGGGCAGGATCAACCCCGACGTCAAGATGAACTATTTGGCCTCGCCGCCGCTTGTAGTGGCCTACGCGCTGGCCGGCACGATGGACATCAGCCTCATGAAGGACTCGCTCGGCACCGACGAAGAGGGTGAGGAGGTCTACCTTGCCGACATCTGGCCAACGGAGGCGGAGATCGATGAGATCATCTCCTCGGCCATCGGGGCGGAGATGTTCACCAAGTCGTATGCGGATGTCTTCGCAGGTGACGAACAGTGGCAGTCCTTGCCGACGCCCGAGGGCGAGGTCTTCGCTTGGGATTCTGACTCCACCTACGTCCGCAAGCCGCCGTACTTCGAGGGCATGCCCGCTGAGCCGACACCGGTGAGCGACATCGAGGGTGCTCGGGTGCTGCTGAAGCTCGGCGACTCCATCACCACCGATCACATCTCCCCGGCAGGCTCGATCAAGCAGGATTCACCCGCCGGGCAATACCTGTCCGAACACGGCGTGGAGCGAAAAGACTTCAACTCCTACGGATCGCGGCGTGGCAATCACGAGGTCATGATCCGGGGCACGTTCGCCAATATCCGGCTGCGCAATCAGCTTGCGCCGGGAACCGAGGGTGGATTCACCCGGGACTTCACCGCGCCAGACCAACCGGTGACAACGGTGTACGACGCCTCGCAGCACTACCTGGCAGCGGGAACTCCGTTGGTGGTGCTGGCCGGTAAGGAGTACGGGTCCGGGTCCTCACGTGACTGGGCCGCTAAGGGGACCGCACTGCTCGGCGTGAAAGCGGTGATAGCGGAGTCGTACGAGCGAATTCATCGATCCAATCTGATCGGCATGGGTGTTCTGCCGCTGCAGTTCCCGGAGGGACAGAACGCCGAGGCGCTCGGGTTAAACGGAGAAGAGACCTTCGACATCATCGGGGTCTCCGAACTCAACGAGGGTCGCACGCCAGAGACGGTTCAGGTCAAAGCCGGCGAAGTCAGCTTTGATGCCGTGGTTCGGATCGACACCCCAGGTGAGGCGGACTATTACCGCAATGGCGGCATCATGCAGTACGTGCTGCGGTCATTGCTCAAGAAATAGCGTCCTCTGGAGTCGGGTGACCCTTCGTAGCGCCATGGGGATACTCGTGGCAGCCGCGCTCTTAACGATGACGAGTTGTTCCCTTCTCAGTTCTTCGGCGGCACCGTCTGAGCCGTTCCAAGACTTCACCGTGGGTGAGTTCGGTGGTATCGACGGCCGCCAAAACATCTTGTACGTGAGGACGGACGGCGTGGCGCTGCTCATCTCTCCAACGCCGGCCGCGGGTCGGCTGAGTGATCACGATTTGAGCCGGTTGCAGATCTTGCTGACCTCCAGACAGTTTCGTCAGGAGGTGAAGCGAGAGGCGCAACGGAAGGCAAAATCACCGGCTCCGGTCTGCCCCGACCAGATCACCACTGAGGTGACCATGGGCAGTCTCTGGATGAGTCACACCGACCCATGCGGGACGAAGGCCCTGCCGACGCCGGCTTTTGACGAAATCATCAGCATCGTCGCGCCGGCGATGCAGGGCAACTTCGATGAACCGGTCGAGAACACTGAACCGCGGTTGCGTCCTCTGCGGCTCGAGCGCTTGCCGCTTCAAGATCAGCCGGGCTACACGATCACAATCGATGCGGCCGCACGAGGCATGATCACGATGGCGGGCCGCAAATCTGAGCTGCACGACCTGTCGGTTCAGCAGCGCGACACCGTACGGCTGCTCCTGGCACGCCTCGTGGACACCCCTGTCGTGCCATGCACCTCAACGGTGCGATATTGGCTGCACATCGACCCAGAGCCTCCAGGTTCTGGGCCCAAGATCTCTGGCCCGGACTGCGGGTTTCCGCAGCGGCAGCCGGAGTTTCACGCGCTGACCACACTGCTGGAGAACGCCTTCGGTGTTTGATCATCGCCTGCTGACCAAGCCTTGCCGAACTCAGTCACGCTGGTAACTGAGAGCTTTCTTGATCTTCGCCGCGTAATCCTCCATCTCACCTGCGCCGTAGCGAGTCCGCGGCCAGAAGAATCCTCTGAGACCGTCGCCGCGACTCCGCGGCACAACGTGTATGTGCAGATGGGGGACCGACTGGCTGACGACATTGTTGATCGCAACGAACGTCCCTTGAGCTCCGAGCGCGTCGAGAAGCGCGCGAGCGATGTGCTGCGCGGTCGTCAACAACGGTTGCATCAGGCTCTGCGGCAGCTCGAGCAGCGTGTCGACGTGCTGCAGCGGAGCGATGAGCACGTGTCCCTTGAAGACCGGCCGGTGGTCAAGGAATGCGATCACTTCGTCGGTGCGGAGGATGACGGTCGCGTCCAGCTCACCGCGGCCGATCTGGCAGAACACATCGTCAGTCACTGGCATGACACTAGTGCTTCTGCAACCACTTTCGGATCGAACAGAAATTCGAATAGAATGCAGAGATGAGCGCTGCTGCCTATGCACCGCCGGGTTGGCCAAGCGAGGTGCGGCCGCCGGGCGCACCGGGCTGGGAGACGACCGCCATCGCCTACCTGCTGGATTGCTGCCCGGCGGACTTTCGCGCCTACCGGGTAATCCGGAATCATCCGATCGTGCTTGCCCAATTCGCCATGCGCTTCGTCCGGGGCCAGCAGGAAGCCTCACAACAAGGACTGGCGGAGGTGCGTACCAGCCTGAGTGAATACGTGGATCCCGACGTAGTCGAGGCAGCGGCACAGGCGTGGCTGGAACAAGGAGCCCGCCTCGCTCGCACCCGCCGGGCCGTGTCACTGCTGGATGAGGCGTTGCGCGGCGGGGTGTTCGTCCGCAAGCTGTGAACTGCCTGAGGGCGTACGTGCGTTGCGCCACACTTTCGATGATCGGAGGGGGTGAACAACTAAACTCAGGCCCATGCCAGGGCAACGGGACGGGGGCGGCCCGTACGGACTGTTGAATTCAATCCATAGCCCACAGGATCTCCGGGAGCTGACCACTGATCAGCTCGAGGAGCTGAGCGTGGAAATCCGCTCCTTTCTGATCGAGCGCGTGTGCCAGACCGGTGGCCACCTGGGACCCAATCTTGGCGTTATCGAGCTCACCCTTGCGGTGCATCGTGTCTTCGACTCACCGCGTGATCCGATCGTTTTTGACACCGGACACCAAAGCTATGTGCACAAGATCCTGACCGGCCGACAAAATCAATTTCCGACGCTCCGGCAGCGCCATGGGCTGTCGGGGTACCCCAGTCCGGAGGAATCCGAACACGACTGGATTGCGAACTCGCATGCATCGACGGCTCTGTCCTACGCGGACGGACTGGCCAAGGCGATGCGGCTGCAGCGCAGGCCGGGCACCGTGGTCGCCTTCGTCGGTGACGGTTCGCTGACCGGCGGCATGGCCTGGGAGGCCCTGAACAATATCGCTGCGTCCGATGACCTACCACTGGTAATCGTGGTGAACGACAATGGCCGGTCCTATACGCCGACCGTTGGCGGCCTGGCCCGCTATCTGACCGGGCTACGCACGAATCCCCGTTATGAGCAGGTTCTGGATTTGGTGAAGCGGAATGTCAGTCGCGCGCCGTTGGTGGGAAATGCCGCCTATGACATCTTGCACGGCATCAAGATGGGCCTGAAAGATGTGCTGGCGCCACAGGGCATGTTCGCCGACTTGGGCTTGAAGTATGTAGGGCCGATAGATGGTCATGACGTCGTCGCCCTTGAACGAGCTTTCCAGCAGGCCAAGCAGTTCGGTGGTCCCGTGCTGGTGCATTGCATTACCCGCAAGGGCAACGGTTTCGAAGCCGCCGAAAACCATGAGGAAGATCGCTTCCACGCCGTGGGCAAGATCAATGCCAAGACCGGTGAGGCTCTTGGCGTTGCCTCGGGCGAGAACTGGACCGACGTGTTCTCTGAGGAGCTGCTCCGACTGGGCAGTATCGACGAGAGAGTGGTCGCCATCACGGCAGCAATGGTGTATCCCACAGGCCTGCATCGCTTCGCCCAGGCGTTCCCGGATCGCTGCTTCGATGTTGGCATCGCCGAACAGCACGCGGTCACCTCAGCGGCCGGTCTTGCAATGGGCGGCTTGCATCCTGTCGTCGCGGTGTATTCCACCTTTCTCAACCGCGCATTTGATCAAGTGCTGATGGATGTGGCGTTGCACAAGTGCGGGGTTACCTTCGTGCTGGATCGGGCTGGGATCACCGGACCAGATGGAGCTAGTCACCACGGCATGTGGGACATGTCGATCTTGTCTGTCGTGCCGGGGTTATGCCTGGCAGCGCCACGTGACGGCGCTCGGTTGCGCGAGGCGCTGGCACAATCGCTCAGCGTTGACGACGCGCCTAGCGTGATTCGGTTTCCCAGGGGCACCGTATCGGTGGATCTGCCGCCCGTCGAAGAGCTGGACGGAATCCACGTGCTGCTCAAAACCGATCAGCCGCGGGTGCTCGCTGTGGGTATTGGACCGCTTGCCGAGACGGCGGTTGCGGTCGGCGAGCGGCTATCCGACCAAGGCATTGGCGTCACGGTTGCTGACCCGCTGTGGGCGCTGCCGATCAATCCGGCATTGATCAGCCTTGCCGCTGATCATGATCTGGTTATTACGATCGAGGACAGCGGAGTGGTCGGCGGCTGGGGGGCACGGTTCGCTCAACAGCTGCGCGCGGCCGGAGTGCACACTGCGTTGCGGGAATTCGGCATTCCGCAAGAGTTCCTGCCCCATGGCGGCCGTGCCGAGCTGTTGGAGGAAGTCGGTCTCACCCCGCAAAACATTGCCCGGTACGCAGTTGAGGCCATCGCCCGGGCGGATGAAGCGCTCGAGCAACCGACTCAAGCCGACGTGTCAGAAACCAGCTGAGATAGGCACTGAGGCAAGACCTGGCGGCAGGAAGCGACGGCCTAGCAGCCGCTCAGAAATGCCCTCCCGATCCAGGTAGGGCGTAATGCCGCCGAGATGGAACGGCCAGCCGGCACCGAGAATCAGGCATAGATCGATGTCCATGGGAGCGGCAACCACTTCCTCCGCGAGCATCAGGCCGATCTCTTCGGCCAGTGCGGTCAAGGCGCGCTCGCGTACCTCGTCGGCTGTGCTCGGCCGATCACCGACCACCAGCAGCTTCGCCGTCTCCTCGCTCAGATACGGTGTGCCCTCAGGCGTCCATTCGTAGATACCAGGCCTTCCGGCCGCGACCAGTGCCTGCAGATTGCCCGAGACGGGAAACCGATCGCCAAGTGCAGCATGAAGGTTCTCCACCACATGCAATGCGACCGCAGGACCCACCAGCTGCAGGAGCACATAAGGCGACATCGGCAAGCCCAGCGGCCGCAACGCAGCATCGGCGACCTCTACCGGTGTGCCCTCGTCAACAGCGGCGAAGATCTCTGCCATCAGCCGGAGGAGCAGCCGGTTGACTACGAAGCCAGCAGCGTCTCTTACCAACACGGCGCTCTTCTTCAGCGACTTCGCGAGCTGAAGGGCCGTGGCCAGAGTCTCCTGGTCGGTGTCGGGGCCGCGGACAATCTCAACCAGCGGCAGTACCGCCACCGGGTTGAAAAAGTGGAAGCCGACCACCCGCTGCGGATGATCAAGGTCTGCTGCCATCTGCGTGACTGACAACGAGGAGGTGTTGGTGGCGAGCACACAGCTGTCAGAGACATGCTTTTCAAGATCAGCAAGGACCTGCTTCTTGATCGACATCTCCTCGAAGACGGCCTCGATCACGAAGTCGCAGTCCGCGTAATCCACCAGCTCGGTGGTGCCTGAGATGAGCGCCCGCAGCCGGTTGGCCTCATCGGGGGAGATGCGGCCCTTGCTAAGCAGCTTGTCGATCTCAGCCGCCAGGTATCCGATTCCCTTGTCGACGCGTTCTTGATCAACATCGGTGATCACCACCGGCACTTGAAGCCGACGCAGGAAGAGCAAGGCAAGTTGGGTGGCCATCAGGCCCGCACCGACAACGCCAACCTTGGTCACCGGTCTGGCCAGCGTCGCCTCGGGCGCACCTGCGGGCTTCCGAGACCGCCTTTGGACAAGATCGAAGGCATACAAACTGGCCCGCGTCTCAGGGCTCATGATCAGATCAGCCAGCGCCTCATCCTCAGCGGAGAATGCGTTACTCCGCTCTGCGGTCTTGGCCGACATCATCAGCTCAAGCGCCCGATACGGCGCGGGCGCGGCGCCAGAGACCTTACTGTCGGCGAATTCCCGACCGCGTGCCAAGGCATCGTCCCACGCCTTCCCTCGGTCCACCTCGGGCCGGGTTATGGTTAGCGAGCCGCCGACGATCTGATCGGCCCAGTCAAGCGACCGAGCGAGGAAGTCGGCGCCGTCGAAGATCGCATCGGCCAGCCCCAGCTCGTACGCCTGGCGGCCATCGAGCATCTTGTTCTGGTTGAGCGGGTTTTCGATGATCAGCTGGACGGCGCCATCCGCGCCGATCAAGTTGGGCACGATGAAGGCTCCGCCCCAGCCAGGGAGCAGACCGAGAAAGCACTCCGGCAAAGCGAGCCTGGAGGCGGCGGCTGACACGGTTCGGTACTGACAGTGCAGCGTGAGCTCGAGCCCACCACCCAGCGCCACCCCATTGATGAAGGCAAATGTGGGCACCCGAGAGCTGTGCAGCTTGTTGAAGACGGCATGCCCAATACGGGCGAGGGCCAAGGCTTGATCTCGATTGGTGATCTTCGCAAACCCCGAAAGGTCTGCACCCGCGGCTAGGATGAATGGCTTGCCGGTGATCGCGACGGCCACGATGTCATCTCGGGTCAGCGCGGCGTCTAGAGCGCGGTTCAGCTCTGCGAAACCGCGCGGGCCAAAGGTATTGGGCCGAGTGTGATCACGCCCGTTGTCCAGTGTGATCAGCACCGCGGTCTCAGAGGTGTGTGGCAGTTTGACATCACGGCTCAGCGCCCGGGTGACGACCTCGCCCTCGCTGTCAGCCGAAGCTGTGGTGATCAGCTGATCAAGGTCCTGGGCTGTCAACGTGGTACCTCCGGTCCGGAGGAGAAATGTGGGTTCTCCCAGATGACCGCACCGCCCATGCCGAGACCGATGCAGAGTGTGGTTAGGCCATAGCGGACTTCTGGATGCTCGCGGAACGCCCGCGCCAGGTGGATCATCAGTCGCACCCCTGAGCTGGCGAGCGGGTGGCCGAGCGCAATGGCACCGCCGTACGGATTGAGCCGTGGATCGTCGGCGGCCAGCTGAAAATGATCACAGAAGGCCAGTACCTGGACGGCGAACGCCTCGTTGATCTCGAAGGCACCGATGTCAGTGATCGAGAGTCCTGCCTTGCCGAGTGCCTTCTCAGTAGCCGGAATCGGTCCAACACCCATGAGCTCTGGATCCACGCCGGCGAACGCGTACGAGACCAGCCTCATTGCGACCGGCAGGCCCATCTCGGAAGCGACAGTCTCGGCCGCCAATAGAGCCGCCGTGGCGCCGTCATTGAGTCCGGCTGCATTGCCCGCGGTAACGCGCCCATGCGGTCGAAACGGCGTCCGAAGAGTCGCTAGCGCCTCGACGGTGGTTCCGGGTCGCGGCTGCTCGTCCGCTACGGCCAGTCCCCAGCCAAGCTCCGAGCTAGGGGTGGCAACGGCAACCAGCGACTCCTGGATCACGCCTTGCTCGTAGGCGAGCTGTACTCGTTGCTGGCTCAGCGCCGCAAAGGCATCGGCGCGTTCCTTGGTGATGGCCGGAAAACGATCATGAAGGTTCTCCGCAGTCGATCCCATGATCAACGCTGACTGGTCGACGAGCTTCTCGGCGACGATCCTGGGATTCGGGTCGATGCCCTGACCCATGGGATGCCGCCCCATGTGTTCCACGCCGCCAGCGATGGCGACGTCGTAGGCTCCGAAGGCGATTCCCGAAGCGGTAGTGGTGACCGCAGTCAGGGCGCCAGCGCACATCCGGTCGATCGCGTAGCCGGGGACGGTTCGCGGAAGTCCGGCGAGCAGTGCGGCCGTGCGCCCAATGGTCAAGCCCTGATCACCTGTCTGGGTGGTGGCGGCAATGGCGACATCGTCGATGCGATCTGGCGGCAACTCGGGATGGCGCCGCAACAGCTCCCGGATGCAGTCGACCACCAGGTCATCGGCCCGAGTTTCGGCGTACATGGAGCCGGCCTTGCCGAACGGTGTCCGGACGCCGTCGACAAACACGACGTCTCTCAATTCTCGGGGCATAACCGCATATTACTCAGCAGTAACAATCATGGACTTCGTGATCGCCCCGACGGTTAGCTCGCGTTGCCAAGGTCGCGCGCCGAGACCGGCGAGCGCACGATCGACCGACTCGTGCGTCAATGGAGAGGGCGGACGCCACGCCAAGCGGCGTAGATGATCGGGAGTAATGAGGTTCTCCATCGGCAGCTCGTAGCGTTCGGCGATGGTCAGCAGTTCACCGCGCACCGCTGCCAGCCGAGCTGCCGCTCCTGGGTTCTTCGCGGGCCACATCCGGGATTGGGGTGGTCCGTCGTTGGGGATGTGCATGGGCGGAAGAGCACTGTCGGGCATCTGTGCCACAGCCTCTAGTGCCGCCAACCAGGTTGCTTCGGCACGCCTGGCCTGGCGCCGGGTGAAAGCCGGGATTTTTCGTAGGGTGGTCCGATCTGGGTGCTTATGAGCGGCAAGTTCGGTGATCGCGGCATCGGGCAGGATCTTGCTGGGTGCTTTGTCGAGTTGCTGGGCAATCGCGTCACGTGCGTACCAAAGTTCGGCGACGTAGGCCAGTCCGCGCCTGCTGTGCACGTGATGGATGCCAGACGTGCGACGCCAGGGGTCGCGTCGCGGCTCAGGACCGACCCCAGCGCTGGCCACCAAGGCCGCAAATTCTTGCTCCGCCCACGGCCATTTACCGGTTTCGATGAGCTTAGTGGCGAGCTGGTCACGCAGTTCGATCAAGAGCTCGACGTCCAAGGCGGCATAAATCAGCCACTCCTCAGGCAGCGGCCGATGCGACCAGTCCGAGGCGGAGTGCTCCTTGAGAAGCCGCACTCCGAGGAGCTCCTCGATCATGGTCCCCAGGGCCACCCGAGGGAAGCCGAGCAGCCGGGCTGCCAGCTCTGTGTCGAACAACGCCTGAGGAACCAGCCCCACTTCGTACAGGCAGCGGAGGTCCTGATTGGCCGCGTGAATGACCCACTCGCCGTCTGACACCGCGGCACTGAGCCGAGAAAGATCCGCCGGCTGACCGAATGCGATCGGATCCACCAGATGCGTCCCAGAACCCGCACGGCGTAGCTGGATCAAATAGGCGCGTTGACTGTAACGGAAGCCGTGTGCACGTTCTGCGTCGACTGCGACTGGTCCGGTTCCAGCACGCAGCGCGTCGATGGTCTCTTGCAAGGCTTTCGGAGTGGTGACGATAGCCGGCACGCCATCGATCGGCGTGGTGAGCAACTCAGTTTCCTGATCAAGATCAGGTTCGGTCAGCGGTAGTTCGGTCAATGTCTCCGGGAGTTTCGGCTCGGCGGTTTGCGCCGAGAAGGCATCATCACCACCCCGGCAGGCAGCGGTGGCAGACCCGCTAGCACACAGATTAGTTCAGCCCAGGCATCCAGGTGAGGGCTCAGCCCGGCTCCCTCGACGAGCAGCGGAGTCCAGGAGGCTCGTATCTCAATCTCCGCTCGCGATGGTTCCGCGGCCATGCCACCAAAGGAGTCGCTCGACACCGAGGTCACTGTGCCGCTCGGGACCTCGTATTTGGCCTCGTGACTCTGCAGAGCATCGATCAGCCAGGACCAACCCACACGAGGCAGCAAAGGGTCTGTCACCATTTCGGGATCGATGTCGGCACGCGCGAATGTCACGCAGCGAAACGTGCCCTGCCACGCAGTGTTGCCGGCCGGATCATGAAGCAGAACGAAGCGACCGCTGCCCAGCTCGTCGCCATTCACAACGACATCAGCGGTAATCGCCGCGGAGTACGGCGCTATCCGTTGCGGCGCGGGAAGTTCTTCGACATGGAGTTCCGACCGCCAAGACGCTGACCCGAGATCCTCAACGGCACGCCGAAACGCCTCGGGAGCGCCCTCAACGTTTCCGCCAGCGGCGTCGCTGTTAGCTGCCATCCGACGAGCGTATTCTCACCGCCAAGGGCGACTCATTTCGACGCGCCGACTTTTCCGAGCGTGACAAGATTCACGGGTGCCCGCTCTGGCTTCCGACATGCCCCTGCTCGTGGCCGCCTGCCGCAAAAGGCATCCCGACGATCGTCTTCCGGTGTGGTTCATGAGACAAGCGGGCCGCTCGCTGCCGGAATATCGGGCCCGCCGAGAAGGCATCGGCATGCTGGAGAGTTGTATGCGGCCGGAACTGGTGGCCGAGATCACCTTGCAGCCGGTGCGTCGTTATGGTGTGGATGCGGCCGTTTTGTACTCCGACATCATGCTGCCGCTGAAGGCAGCCGGGGTGGAGCTCGACATCGTCTCCGGTCGCGGTCCGGTGATCACTCGACCAGTTCGGATAGCAAGCGATCTGGAGCAGCTGCGGCCGTTGGATCCGGAGCGAATGCAGTACGTCACCGAAGCCGTCGATTTGATCACCAGCCAGCTCGGCGGGGTTCCCTTGATCGGCTTTGCGGGGGCGCCGTTCACCCTGGCCAGCTATCTGGTGGAAGGCGGTCCGAGCCGGGACTACGCGGTGACGAAGGCGCTGATGATCAGCGAACCCTCGTTATGGCACGAGATGTGTACCCGGTTGGCCGATCTGTCTGCGGCATTTCTGAGGTTGCAGGTCGCAGCCGGTGCCGGCGTCGTACAGCTCTTCGACTCATGGGTCGGGAGCCTGAGTGCTGAGGACTACCGGCGCTACGCCCAGCCCTATTCGACCCGTGTGCTGACCGCACTGGCTGATACCGGAGTGCCGCGGATACATTTCGGTGTTGGTACCTCTGAGTTGCTGCAGCTCATGGGCGCAGCGGGGGCGGAGGTGGTTGGCGTGGATTGGCGGCTGTCGCTTGCGGAGGCGAGTCGTCGGCTGGGCCATCGTTACGCGCTGCAGGGCAACCTCGATCCCGCATTGCTGTCGGCTCCCTGGCCGGTGCTGTCCGAAAGGGTTCGGGAGGTCATCTCGTCGGGCGCCGTGACGCCTGGACACATCTTCAATCTCGGGCATGGCGTGCCACCGGACACCGACCCTGGAGTTCTGGCCATGATTGTCGAACTGGTGCACACCGAGGGCCCGCAGCTGCGTCGTACCGCTCGTGAACGGTTGGCGGCTGCCCCGGCGGCTGGTGATCCCGCGGCTGCAAGCCGCTCCCACGGCACATGACCACTGTTGTTGTCGTTGGCGGTGGGATCGCCGGTCTGAGCGCCGCTCGGCTGCTCGCCGTGGAAGGGTTCGACGTCATCGTCCTCGAGGCGGCGAGCCGCTTGGGTGGCAAGCTTGCGCCGGTTGCAGTCAATGGCGTACGCCTGGATGCCGGCGCCGAATCGATCTTGGCACGGCGGCCCGAGGGTCTTGATCTTGTCGTCGAGCTCGGCCTTGCTGACCATATGGTGCATCCCACAGCGGCTCAGCCTCAGCTGCTCGTCGAGGGCCGGCTGCACACCCTGCCGTCATCGCTGCTCGGCGTACCGACTGACCTGAGTCAGCTAGCTGACGTGCTGTCGGAGAAAGGACTGCGGTTGGCGGCGGCGGAACCAGAACGCCCGGCACCGGCGTTCGATCATGACGTTGCGATCGGCCGCTTCGTGGAGGAGCGGTTCGGTACCGAAGTCACCGATCGCTTGCTCGAGCCGCTGTTAGGTGGCGTCTACGCCGGACATGCCCGCGCGTTGTCGTTCCATGCCGTGGCACCTCAGCTGTTCGAGAGGGCGAAACGTGGTGGTTCGCTGCTGTGGCACGCGCAGCAGATCGTCCAGCAGGCTGAGCCGGGACCCGCGTTTCTCGGGCTGATCGGCGGCGTCTCGACCCTGATCGACGTCCTTGTCGATGATCTCGTCCGGCGTCAAGTCGTCGTGCGGCTGGGGACGACCGTCCGCACTCTGGATCGGACGGATCAGGGATTTCGGCTGGGAGTGGGCCCAGCCGACCAGCCCGAGATGATCATGGCCGATGGTGTGCTGTTGGCCGCGCCGGCAGCGGCAACCGGACGGCTCTTGTCGGAGCTGGTGCCGTCGGCAGGGGAGTTCGCTCGGTTGCCGTACGCGTCGGTGGCAGTGATCACCCTTGCCGTCCGCCGGGTGGCCACCGACGCATCGGGTGTGTTGGTGGCGCCTATGGAGCTGCCAACGATCAAGGCGGTGACGTACTCTTCGGCCAAGTGGTCCTGGGTCGACTCCGCTGCAGGACAAGCGTGGGGTCCCGGTGTTCAGGTCATCCGGGTCAGTGTCGGGCGGTATGGTGAGGCAGCACCCTTGCAGCGCAACGACCAGGCGTTGATCGAGCGCACCTTCGCCGAGGCGAGGACGATTCCCGGATGGGAGTCGGCAGCGCTGGTGGATGGGACCGTGAGCCGGTGGGGCGGCGGGCTGCCCCAGTACCCGGTCGGACACCGCGACCTGGTCGCGCAGTTGCGTACCGAGGTGGCGGCTGTTTCGGGACTTGCAGTGGCGGGAGCTGCCCTGGACGGGATCGGAATTCCGGCGTGCTTGGCGTCGGCGCATACCGCCGCTGAGGCACTCACCGCGCAGCTTGGCCTCGGTCAGCGTGGAATGATCGGAAGCGACGATCAGCTCGAGGAGAGCGGGAGATGAAAGCGCGCGAGATCAACTCGACCATTCGCTACACCATGTGGTCGGTGTTCAAGAGAGAGGGTCAGCTGGATGACCCGCCGTTGGAGACTGCGAGTGCAACGCTCAAGGCGATCGACCATGCCACGTCGGACGATGATCTGGTGATTCGTGGCTGGTACGACGTGGCCGGCCTGCGCGCCGATGCCGATCTGATGGTCTGGTGGCACGCTCCGAGCTCCGACACGCTGCAAGACGCCTATCACGCGCTCCGCCGCTCCGATCTTGGGGCACATCTGACGCCGGTCTGGTCGCAGTTGGCTCTGCACCGCCCGGCGGAGTTCAACAAGGGGCATGTGCCGGCCTTTATGCAGGACGAGGAGCCCAAGGCGTACCTCTGTGTCTATCCCTTCGTGCGCTCCTACGAGTGGTATCTGCTGCCCGAAGAGGAGCGGCGTGCAATGCTGACCGAGCACGGCACGCTGGCGAGGCCCTATCCCGACGTACGCGCGAATACTGTGTCATCTTTTGCGCTGGGTGATTACGAATGGATGCTGGCCTTTGAAGCCGACGATCTGCACCGCATAGTCGACCTGATGCGAGCTCTGCGGGCTGCAACCGCACGTCGGCACACCCGTGAAGAGGTGCCCTTCTACACGGGCCGTCGGCGTGAGCTGAGCAGCATCGTGGAGCTTTGGTGACCGATAGGGCGGCCTAGGAGCGGGTGGGCTCGAGTGTCAGCGACACCGAGTTGATGCAGTACCGCAGGTCCGTTGGAGTGTTGTAGCCCTCGCCGGCGAATACATGCCCGAGGTGTGAGTCACAGGTGGCGCAGCGGACCTCGACCCGCTTCATGAACAGCGATTTGTCCTCGATATAGCGCACGCGGTCCTCGGCTAGCGGCGCGAAAAAGGACGGCCAGCCGCAGTGTGACTCAAACTTCTGATCGCTGCGGAACAACTCAGCACCGCAGGCTCTGCAGCGGTAGACGCCCTCGGTCTTGGTGTCGGTGTACTCGCCGGTAAAGGGACGCTCGGTGCCGGCTTCCCGGAGGACGTGGTACTCCATCGGAGTCAGCTGAGCGCGCCACTCCGCCTCGGATTTGATTATCTTGCCTACTTGAGCGGCCGGATTGTTCTGCGTGTCGGTCATGTCTGCCTCTCGATACCGGTCACGTCTGTCAACCGCGATGGCGGTCTGCCTGTTCCCGACAGTACTCACCTATGCTGACGCCATGCCGGTGCCAGCGGTCGAGCTCGAGGTCGGTAACCGCACCGTAAGGGTGACCAGCCCTGACAAGATCTACTTCCCCGACGTCGGGCTGACCAAGCTCGACATCGTCTCCTACGTCATTGCGGTGGGCGATGGCATCTTTGCCGCGCTCAAGGATCGGCCGGTCACTATGGAGCGTTGGCCCGGCGGCTACCGCCCGGATGTGAAACTGAGCACCCGCGGCGACCACCACGGCGAGGCGTTCTACCAGAAGCGGGCGCCGTCCAAGGGCATGCCCGACTGGGTGGAGACAGTGACGATCACCTTTCCGTCTGGCCGCACGGCGGATGAGGTCTGCGCGACAGAACTGGCCACGATCGCCTGGATGGCAAATCTCGGCACGCTGCGCTACCACCCGTGGCCGGTGACCAAGATGAACACCGAGAAGGTCGACCAGCTGCGTATTGATCTTGATCCGCAGCCCGGGACGGATTTCGCCGATGCGGCGCGGGCGGCGCACGAGCTGCGATCGGTGCTCGACGATGCTGATCTTGTAGGTTTCCCGAAGACCAGCGGTGGTCGCGGAGTTCACGTGTTCGTGCCAATCGAGCCGACGTACGGGTTCATCGAAGCGCGGCATGCAGTAATCGCCCTAGGTCGCGAACTGTCCAGGAGGATGCCCGACCATGTCACGGTGAGCTGGTGGAAGGAGGAGCGCGGCGCGCGCATCTTCGTCGACTTCAACCAGATGGCTCGAGACCGTACGATCGCATCGGCCTACTCCATCCGTCCGACGGCAACTGCCGTGGTGTCGGCGCCCTTGACCTGGGACGAGCTGAGCGACGTCGTCCCGGAAGATTTCACCGTCAGTTCAATGCCTGCCCGATTCGCAGAGATTGGCGATGCGTGGCGATCTTTCTATGAATTGAAACCGCGGAGCATCGAGGCCGCTTTGGAGATGTACGCCCGCGATGAGCAGGAGTTAGGCACCGGCAAGTATGGCGGTGCCGAAATGCCGTATCCGCCAGACTATCCGAAGATGCCGGGCGAGCCGTCTCGCGTCCAACCTAGTCGAATGACTAATGAAACAAGGGAAAAAGAGGGACTTGCATGACTGTCGCGGAGTAGCACAACGCTTACTCTCCTGATAACTTAGCAGCCATGGCCGTCCGTCTGCAAGATTTGCAGCGCTCGTTTCTCCGACACCTACGCGCCGAAGGACGCTCCCCGGCAACCCTCAGGCTGTACGGGCAGGCGGTGACGTTCTTCTCCCGTTGGCTCGAGTCTGAGGGCCGCACAGCCACACTTGACGAACTGACCCGCCCCGCCATCAGAGAATGGCTCGCGGTGCTCGGCGAGACCCACGAACCCGGCACCGTTAAGGTCAGGTACCGCGGCCTCTTCCGGTTTTGCTCCTGGCTAGTCGATGAGGATGAGCTACCCAGCCATCCCATGAAGACCCTGGCACCGCCCACCCTCAAGATGAAACCGGTTCCGCTGGTCAGCGACGAGGAACTAGCCGCGCTGCTCAAAGCGTGCGCCGGTAAAGACTTCCACGACCGCCGCGACGAAGCACTAATCAGATTCCTGCTCGACTGCGGCGTACGCATCTCCGAAGCCTGCGCGCTCCGTGTTGATCAGCTCGACCTCGACCAAGGAATGGCAATCGTCAAAGGCAAAGGCTCCAAGGTCCGCCCGGTCTACTTCGGTGCCCGTACCGCACGAGCGCTCGACCGTTACATGCGGGCGAGGTCCCAACACCGTTGGGCGCACCTAGACGCCCTCTTCCTCACCCAACGTGGCGCACTATCACCCGATGGCGCTAGGGAACGTATCAAGATCAGAGGCGACATGGCAGGCATAGATAACCTGCATCCGCACCGTTTCAGGCACACGTTCGCCCACGACTTCCTGATGAGCGGCGGCCAAGAACGTGACCTGAAACGGTTAGCCGGCTGGTCGTCGGATGTGATGTTGGAACGCTACGGCGCCAGCGCAGCCGATGTCCGCGCCAAAGCGGCAGCGCAAAGGCTTAAGAGAGGCGACCGGGTATGACCTATTTGATTGTGGGCCGCGACCTCAATCCCTCTGAGCCTTGGGCGGGTGGCAACCTCGCCGACATCTACCCAGTATTGGAAGACATCGGCGGCTTTGAGGCCGAAGCCCGCGAGGCCCAGGCGAAACTAAACGGTGCCGCCGTAATAGATAACCCCGAAGCTTTCGCGCGCGGCGCGGCTCAACTTTTGGCGGCGATGGACCCCAAACCGCGCGTTGATAGCCGCCACGGCTGCGACTGTTCCAAAAAGGGCCGCAAGACGCCGCTGGTGAAGGCCTACGCGATAAACGGCGGCATATGGGTTTGGGTGAGAGGTAACCGCCTCCCCAAAGCCGCAAAACGCCACACAGCACGCCTCCACGAGGCTGACACATTATGGCCGCCGAACACTCCGCCGTATCCCAGAGTGGCCCGCTGTCCCCACTGCCGCGCCTACTGGGGAATCAAGCTGAGACCTTCCGGATATCAAGTCTTTCGGCTCGGTGAACCGACATTCGATGTACGCATTCCCGTCTAAACATTGTGCTGTACGCTATGCCGTAAGGCCGGCCACTTAGGCACAAGCCCTCCACTGAGATTGGCACAGGGAGGCAGAAACTCTAGGAGTTTTTGCCATGCCCTCAGAGGGGTTGAGCCGCCTTCAAGCTCAATTAGCAGCCCACACATCATGGGCTAATACCGAAGACCGCACCGCTCGCACATCTAAAGCTCGGGCTGCTCTCAATCAAAAGTTCCTTTCCGAGGCAAACGGCGACCCGGTACGCGCCGAAAGCCTCCGCAAGGCCTACTACGCCCGTTTAGCGTGGGAATCAGCTAAAGCCCGCAAGGCCCGCAGGACCGCTCAGGGCGGAGACGCTGCCTGATGCCTGGAAATGACCGAAGCCGCCCCGGTGAGAGCGGCTCCGAAAAGACCATTGCGGCGGTCAACAACAGTTTACCGAATGCCGCCGACACCGCACAGCAGCGCATTCCCGCAGTTCTATTGCGTTGGGCGCTCCAATATGCAACAGGCGGCACCCCAATCTTCCCCTGCTGCCCAGCAGACGGCGCATTCCTGAACTACAAGGGCGAACCAATCAAAGCCAAAGCGCCCCTAACCACCCACGGATTCAAAGACGCCACCACCGACCTAGACCAAATCGCCAAATGGTGGGGCAATTTGTACCCGTCCGCCATGATCGGGCGGATGGTGCCGCTGGATCTGGTGTGCATCGACATCGACCCGTGGAAAGGCGGCAAACTCTCCGACCTAGAAAACATCGTCGGTACGCTGCCACCCACCCAAACCACCTACTCAGGGCGCGGCGACGGCGGCACGCACCTGTTCTTCCAACGCCCGTTCGGGCCGCTCGTGTCCACCAAACTGCCGAAAGGCATCGACCTCCGCGTGGGCGGCAACCACTACACCATCATTGCGCCGTCCATCCATCCCGACTCGGGGCAGCCGTACCGGTGGGGGGACGAACCAAACCCAGCAGCCTGCCCGCCAGAACTAGCTGACCTACTAGCAAAACCTGAGGTCAGCAAGCAACAGCGCGTATGGGTCACCGGTGAAGCAGCCGGCTACCTAGACAACCCAGGCGGGCCACTAACCCGCGGCCAAATCAGCGGGATATTGCGGAAGGTCGGCACCGCGCCCAACGGAGACAGGAACAACATCCTCCACTGGGGTGCCTGCCGGTTCTTCGAGCACCACCTACCCCGCGAAGCTGTACGAGATCTAGGTGAAGCCGGCCGAGACTGCGGCCTAGACGACAAAGAGATAGAGCGCACCATCGACAGCGCATCGCTGAGATTCCTGGGGGTGCGCCATGGCTACCCCTTCTAGGGAACGCGACAAATACGACGACGCCGCAGACGACCTAATCTCGGTAGCCGAATGGACCGACACCGGCAACGCTGCCCGGTTGGCGCAAGCACACGCCGGAACGCTGCTCAGAGTGTCCGACATGAAACGTTGGCACCATTGGGACGGCACCCGATGGGACATCGACCACGACACCCGCGAGGTACGCGAAGCCGCGAAAATCGAAGCTCTGAAACTGCCGGAGGGCAGCAAGGAAGCCGACAAGTTCAAAAAGCATTCGCTGTCACGCGCCGGAATCAACGCAGCCGTAGCCGTAGCCGAATCCATGCCAGACATCCGCTGCAAAGCAAACGACCTAGATGCCTACCCGGAACTACTCAACACCCCGAGCGGCATCGTCAACCTCCGAACCGGTGAACTACTGCCGCATGACCCCAAGTTCAAACTGACCAGGATCACCCGCTACGGCGTAGCCATGGGAGCACCAACACCCAAGTTCGATGCATTCATGGCCGAAACGTTCGACAACGACCAAGAGATGATCGGGTTCATACAACGGCTGTGTGGGCTGATGCTGCTAGGCAAAGTCACAGAACACATCCTGCCGTTCTGGTTCGGCTCAGGTGCCAACGGCAAAGGATGCCTGGCACTGATTTGCCAAGGCATCCTGGGAGACGCCGACAGCGGCGGGTACGCCGTATCAGCACCCACCGGGTTCCTGCTAGCCGGTAGGGAAAACGCGCACCCCACCGAGATAGCGCGGATGCGCGGTGCCAGGTTGGTGGTGTGCTCTGAACAGACCAGTGGCCGGAAGTTCGATGAAGCCAAAGTCAAGCTGTTCACCGGAGGCGACAAGCTCACCGGCAGATTCATGAACGGCGACTTTTTCGACTTCGACCCGTCGCATCTGCTGCTAGTGCTGTCGAACTATCTGCCTGAGGTCAAGGAAGGCGGCGAGTCGTTTTGGAGACGTACCCGAGTCATTGAGTTCGAGCATGAGGTACCGCTCCACAAGCGCGTGGACGAACTAGATCGGAAGATTCTGGAAGCGGACGGGCCAGGCATCCACGGCTGGATGGTCAACGGTGCAGTACAGGTACTGAAGAACGGGCTGCGGTGCCCCGACAAGGTCATGGCATCGACCAGGGAGTACCGAGAGTCTGAGGATGCGCTCACCGCATTCATCGAGCAGCGCTGCTTCCAGAACCCGCACATGTTCGCGGTGACTGGGCGCTTCCGCCAGGCGTACTTGCAGTTCTGCAAAGAAAGTGGCGCTGAGCCTCTGAACGCCACCACGCTGACACTGAAGCTGCAGCGGGAACACAAGGTGACCAAGGGCAAGAAGAGGATTAACGGCAAGGACACTCGCGTGTACTTCGGCATCGAGTTGGAGGATGCCCCAGATGCCTAAGAAGCCGGGCAAGTAGACAAGTAGAC
>JBKPEY010000500.1:0-3716 GCA_046744405.1 Actinomycetota bacterium | reverse complement strand
ACCCCATCCCAGCCCCCAGCAAACAGAGAAGACCCATAGATGGTGGCAGGTCATGTGCCTGACCGGCGTCGATTACTTCTCCACGCTTGGATATCAGCCAGGCATTGCGGCGCTTGCCGCCGGGCTGATCTCACCCATCGCAACTGTTGTACTTGTCGCTCTGACACTTTTCGGCGCTCTACCGGTTTATCGGCGCGTGGCATCAGAGAGCCCCAACGGCGAAGGTTCGATCGCCATGCTGGAGCGGCTGATGTCGTTCTGGAAGGGCAAGATCTTTGTCTTGGTTCTGCTGGGATTCGCCGCGACCGACTTCATCATCACCATGACTCTGTCGGCTGCCGATGCCACCGCTCACCTGATCGAGAACCCTCACCTGGAGCCGTTCCTCGCTGGGCATCAAGTAGCCATCACTTTGTTCCTGTTGGCGCTGCTTGGCGCAGTGTTCCTTCGCGGGTTCAGAGAAGCCATTGGTGTTGCGGTGGGCATGGTGGCGATCTACCTCGGGCTTAACGTCGTCGTGATTGCCGACGCCATCGGGCAGGTCTTGGCGCAGCCAGCCCTATGGACTGATTGGCGGGCGGCCTTGACCCAACAGCACGGGAACCCGCTGGTGGTTGTCGGTATCGCGCTGTTAGTTTTCCCAAAGCTGGCTCTGGGTCTCTCCGGCTTCGAGACAGGCGTAGCGGTGATGCCGCACATCCACAGTGGACCGGATGACACTCTCGAGCGGCCAGTGGGCCGCATCCGCGGGGCAAGACGGTTGCTGACTACAGCGGCTGTGATCATGAGTATTTTCTTGATCACGAGCAGCATTGTCACCACGTTGCTCATTCCACCGGCCGAGTTCCAACCCGGCGGATCGGCCAACGGGCGCGCGCTCGCTTACCTGGCCCATGAATACCTGGGAAACACCTTCGGCAGCATTTACGACGCTTCCACAATTGCGATCTTGTGGTTTGCTGGTGCTTCGGCCATGGCGGGCATGCTGAACCTGATCCCGCGCTACCTGCCCCGTTACGGCATGGCGCCTCAGTGGGCCCGCGCCGGACGTCCCCTGGTGCTGATCCTTACGTTGGGCGCATTTCTCATCACGATCATCTTTCGTGCCAGCGTCGATGCGCAGGGCGGGGCGTACGCGACCGGAGTCTTGGTCTTGATCACCTCGGCAGCTGTTGCCGTCACACTGGCCGCGCGACACACTCGGCAACGCTGGCTCACCATCGCTTTCGGCCTGATCGCTGTGATCTTCGTCTACACCACGATTGACAACATCTTGGAACGACCGGAAGGTGTCAGGATCGCCAGCGTTTTCATCGCTGCCATCCTGCTTGTGTCGCTAGCATCCCGGTTTGCCCGCTCGTTCGAGTTGCGGGTTACCGAAGTCACCTTTGACAAGACCGCGCACCTCTTCCTCCGAGATGTTGCGCGGCGGTCGATCCGACTCGTCGCGAATGAACCGGACAGCCGGGACCGGGCCGAGTACAGCGACAAGCTGCGGCAGGTGACCCGGGACAATGACTTGACAGATCCCAATGATGTGATCTTCGTCGAGGTGACTCTTACCGATCCATCGGAGTTCGCCAGCCAGCTGCACGTCACCGGTGAGGTGCAACACAGCCGCTATCGAGTTCTCACCTTTAGCAGCTCCAGCGTTCCCAACGCACTGGCCGCCTTAGTGTTGGCTGTGCGGGACGAGACCGACCGCCTGCCACATATCTATTTCGAATGGACCGAGGGAAATCCCGCAGCGAACCTGATCCGCTTCATGTTCTTTGGTGTGGGAGAAGTGGCGCCTGTTACCCGCGAGATCATCCGCCGCGCTGAACCGAATCGGGACCGCCGGCCTCACGTCCACGTCGGGTGAACTCTGCGATTACGCCTCCGAGCGCTGCAGGCGGGCTCGCTTCGGCCAGCCGTCGAGCACCAACGTCGCTCCGGCCCCGAGTAGCCAGACATCTTTGGCAAGTCCGATGCCCTCCGGCGTGGGCCTGATGCTGCCCTCTTTCCGCATGCCTGGCGTCTTCAAGTAGAGCTGGACTAGGCCCGCAGAGAATCCAACGAGTGCAGCTCCGACCAGAGCTGAGGGTACGAAGGGAATCAGCAGCGCCGCACCAAGTGCGATCTCACCGGTCGACAAGATCTTCGCGAACTGCTCCGGCGGAATGTTCTTCAGCGCCGGGATGGCGTTGGACGCCATGCCGTGCACGCCCTCAGCGGCTTCGCCCTCCAGGTTCTGCTTGTTCAGGCCTGAGTTGAGGATGTACGCGCCGGTCGCAACGCGCAGCGGTAGATGAGCCAGTTTCATTCAGCACTCCTTGGGGTGAACATGGTCACTTCGGCGATCATCCGTTGGATTTCTGGCAGAACGGCAGGGTAAATCTGATGACCACCCGGATGCGGCAGTTCTACCACTTCCGCACCGCGCTCCCGCAACTGGCTGGCGAGCTGCTGGCTCTCCTCCACCGTGATCATCGGGTCCCGATCACCGTTGGAGATGATCACCAGGGTTCCACCGAGATCGGCGGATGGCGGCTCGGCGTACGCCACCATCGCTGCCAGCAACACCGCCCCTGCCAGCAGCTCCGGTCGCGCCAACAGCATTGCCGAGGCGATGTTGGCTCCATTGGAGAATCCAACGGCGACCAGCGAACCCTCCTCGATTCCGTACGCCGCACTTGCCGTAACGACGAATTCAGCAAGATCATCGGCCCGCCGACGTAGGTCATCCTCATCGAAGACTCCTTCACGTATTCGACGGAAGAACCGCGGCATGCCGTTCTCCAGAACCGTGCCGCGCACCGAGAGCACCGCAGCACCGGGCGAAAGACCATCACGCAGCGGCAGCAGGTCGTGTTCGTTCCCGCCGGTGCCGTGCAACAGCAGCAGCGGAGGCCCGGCCGCGACATCATCAGCCGGCAGAAAGACGTGGGGCCGTTCGAGACCCGTCTCCTCCGCGTTCACGGGATGTCCATGTCGAGCTTGAGCGGCGGCAGGGCGGCCGCGATCTGTTCGCGGTTCGGTTCCAGCCACGGCGGCAGCTTGAGGCTACGACCGAGCTCGAGCAGCGGCTCGTCGACCGCGAATCCCGGCGCGTCCGTCGCGATCTCGAACAAGACGCCCCCCGGCTCCCGGAAGTAGATGGACTTGAAGTATTGCCGGTCGATGATGTCGGTCACCGACACACCGCGAGCCCTCAGCTCCTGCTGCCACAGCGACTGCGTCGCCAAATCCGGTGCCCGGAACGCGACGTGATGGACCGTGCCGCCCGCCTGCCAGCCACGGTCACGAACTCCGCCAAACACATCAACGAGCGCGCCTGAGCTGCCGCCGGCCATCCCAAACCGCGACCGATCTCCCTCCTCATCAGTTAGCTGCATGCCCAGCAGCTCGGTCAACATGGTGGCCGACGGATCAAGCTGCCGCTCCGACAAGGTAATCGCGTGCAGGCCGCGGACTGCCTGCTCGGCCGGAATATCGGCGACCCCATCCCAGCCCGAGCGATGATCACCAACCGAGGCCACAAGATCAATCACCATGCCGTCGGGATCACGAAAAGTAAGCACCTCTTCCTGATCGCGGGTACGCGGCGGGTCGAAGTCGACACCGAGCTTCTTAAACCGCTCCTGCCACCAGCCGATCGCCGAGCCGGGAACGCTGAATGCTGTAGCCGTCGTCATTCCGGCGCCCTGGCGGCCCTGCGGGACGCCCGGCCAGGG
>JBKPEY010000577.1:0-1549 GCA_046744405.1 Actinomycetota bacterium | reverse complement strand
TGGCTGTGCTGCTGCTTCGCGACGGACAGGCGCATCTGCGGGCCGGCCCGCTTGATCGCTGGATACGCGCCGCAGCCGATCGGGTTGCCGTGCCGGCAATCGGCAAGCCGGGCGGGGTTGCACTGGGCGCGGGCGTACTGGCAGTGGCGGCGATCTTGGTCGGCTGGCTGGCTCCGAGCGGACCAGTGCTACCGACGCTGCAGGATCGCAACGTCTTAGTACGCGTACAAGGGGCACCGGGCACGTCGCTGCCGGAAATGAACAGGATCACGGCCGCCGTTGCCGCGGAAATGCGCGGAGCACCAGGAGTCGAATCAGCCGGCGCGCACGTTGGACGCGCGATCACTTCGGACGAGATCGTCAATGTCGACGCTGGCGAGATCTGGCTCACCGTTGCACCCGATGCCGACTATGAGGCAACAGTCGCCGGCGTACGCGACATCGCCGCGGGATATCCCGGCCTTCACACCAGCGTCCGGACCTATGCCGAAGATCGTGTCGCCGCTGCCCGGGCCGAGGTACCCAGCGATGAGCTGGTGGTTCGTGTCTACGGTGCCGACCTGCCAACCCTGCGAGATACCGCCGATGACGTGAGCAGCATGTTGAGCACAGTCAGCGGCGTGCTGTCACCCAGGGTGGAACCACAGGTGACCGAGCCAACCTTGCAGATCGCGGTCAACCTGGCCGCCGCGCAGCGTCACGGCCTGCGCCCGGGCGATGTTCGCCGCGAAGCGACAACGCTGATCTCAGGCTTGTCCGTGGGGAATCTCTACGAAGAACAGAAGGTCTTCGATGTCGTGGTCTGGGGCGGACCACAAATCCGGCAGAGCCTTTCCGATCTTGAGCAGCTGCGCATCGATACCCCGTCCGGACAGCAAGTTCGGCTGGGCGAGGTTGCAACGGTGCGCATCGCTCCCGATCCAGTAGCAATCGACCACAACAGCGTTTCGCGAAGCGTGGACGTGACTGCAGTGGTCAATGGACGCAGCGCGGCGGATGTGGCACAGGATGTGACCTCCCGACTGCGCGGTATCTCCTTCCCGTACGAGTACCACGCTGAGGTGCTCGGCGATGCGGCGCAGCAGCAGGCCAACCACGTTCGGGTTGCCGCGATTGCCGCAGTCGTGATCTTGCTGAGCTTCCTGATCTTGCAGGCGGCGACGGGGAGCTGGGTACTGGCGGGTGCTCTGCTCGTCACGCTGCCAGTTGCGGTCGTCGGCGGGATCTTAGTGGCGCCACTAGTCGGCGGAGTGTTCTCCATCGGCGTCTTGGCTGCGCTCTTCGCGGCCCTTGCGCTGGCCATCCGTCAAGCCCTGGTGTTCCTCCGCCGGGCCCGCGAGCTTGGTGCCGAGCCAGGAGCGAGTCCAGACGATTCCGTACGGCAAGCCGTACGCGAATCTGCACCATCGGTTCTCGGCGTCGCACTCGTCATAGCGGCACTCATGCTGGCACCTGCCGTCATGGGCACGAGGGCCGGCTTGGAAGCATTCCATCCCTTCGCAGTCAGCATGCTGGCCGGGCTGGTGACAGCAACGGCTGTCTCGTTGAT
>JBKPEY010000603.1:0-2464 GCA_046744405.1 Actinomycetota bacterium | reverse complement strand
CTTATGTTGGCCCAGGGGGTGAGCCCCCGTGTCGTGATGGAGATTCTCGGGCATTCACAGATCAGCATCACGATGAATACTTACAGCCATGTCACGCCGGCCTCGTCGCGGGAAGCGGTAGCGCGGGTGGAGGGCTTACTGTTCGAGGGTCGTTCTGAGTCCGAGTGATGATGTCTAGGCTGCTCGATAGGCTGCTTTGACGGGTGGATCAGCTCACAGTCGGCGGTGTGAGGCGGAGAACTGGCCCCTGACCAGGGCAAACAGAGAGCCGCCTTGGGGAATCGAACCCCAGACCTACGCATTACGAGTGCGTCGCTCTGCCAGCTGAGCTAAGGCGGCGGGTGATGGTGTCGGGCCTCGGCTCGGCACGATCGCCAACTATATCGAGCGGCATAACTCAAGGCGAAGGGCAATTCGAGCGGGTCAGCGACCCGACTAACAGCGCGTCCCATCGCGCGGAACCTCGTTATCGACCAGGTAGGCCACAACCAGCTGCCGGACACAGCTACTTTGCCCGTACGCCAGGTGCCCTTCGCCATTGAATGTCACCAGCACCCCCGAGCTCAGCTCACGAGCCATTGACTTCGCATACTCATACGGCGTCGCCGGATCGCCCGTGGTACCAATGACCAAGATCGACGGCGCGCCGTCACCGTCGACCGCTGGCTGCTTCGGCGCTGGCTTGACCGGCCACAGTGGGCAGGCCAGGTCGGGGCCATTTAACTTGCCTAACACAGGCGCACTACGTGAATCCTCGACAAGCCGCTTCTCTGCAGCCTTCACGCTGTCGTCCTGACTATCCAGGCAGCGGATCGCCGGAAACGCATAGTTGAGCTGTCCGTAGCTGCCGTCCCGATCACGCCGATCCGAGGCATCGGCAAGCTGCAACAATCCGTTGCCATCATTGTCGAAGATCGCCGCGGTGAGCGCATCCCGCAAGGTTGGCCAGCTGTTCGTCCCGCCATACATGGAGTAGAACACAGCCTCAACCCCCTGCTGCTGACTCAGGACACGTCCACCTGAGACATCCATTGGCTGTGAGTCAAGATGATCAAGAAATTCCTTGATCTTGGATAACACGTCATCGCGCTGCGCGCCCAGCCGGCACTCGGAGTTCGCACACCAGGCTGCAAAGTGATCAAGTGCACGCTCGAAGCCCTGTACCTGACTAACCCGCGACTGGGAATTGATGTTGATGGCGCCATCGAGCACCATCCGCCCTACCCGCTGGGGGAACATCTCCGCATAAAGTGCACCGATCTTGGTGCCATAGGAGGAGCCGACGTAGTTGATCTTGGTATCCCCGACCAGGTGTCGCAATAGATCGAGATCGCGTACCGTCTCCATCGTCGAGACGTGTTCCAGCAACGTACCCGACCTTTTCAGGCACGACTGCCCGAACTCGATCTGCTCATCGATCCTGGCTTGCAGCTCGCCGGGATCGTCGGGTGAGCTGTCCATCGAAAAGTAATGATCAAGATCATCTTTACCGAAGCAGATCACCGGTGTGGAGTGGCCGACTCCACGAGGGTCCCAGCCCACGATGTCGTAGTTCTCCAACCCGGCCGCGTTGAAGTAGCCGACGTACCCCACGCCCGACCCACCAGGCCCCCCCGGATTGATGAACAGACTGCCGAGTCGCTTGGTGCCGATGGCGGGCCGCTTGGCCACGAGGAGGGTAATCGCTGTTCCATCCGGGTTGGCGTAATCAAGGGGCACCAACATCGTGCTGCACGAAAAGCCATGACCGCAGGACTCCCAGTTGAGCCGCTGCTTCTCATACCGTGCCACCCCCTTTCCCGGTGGCGGATCGGTGAAACCTTCCGGCTTCACCTCAGGAATGGGCTGCAGCGGCCGACCGTCTGCCGGCAACTTGGCACTTGGCGTGGCGGCTGAGGACGGGGACGGCGCCGAGGACGCCTGCTCGGCCTCATCTTTTGGACCGGCCGAACAGGCTGCCAGCACTGCCAGCAGCGCCGCCACCGTGACACCTAGCAGGCGCTGGCGGCGAGCGGCGCAGGACATATCCAGAGCGTACGCGGCGGCTGTCAGATTGGCTGCATGCCGATGATCATCTACAACTGAACGGTTGGCACCCTCGAGGGGAATTAGCCTTCCTCGTCATCGGAGCGGCGCCGCCGCAGCCGGCCTCTGCGCACCGGTCGCTGCACTTGCGCGGGAGCGCTTCGGGATGCGAAAAGCTGACGGGCGCCACAGGCTGCAGCCAACGAACAGGTCCGCGTCATACCGTTCCCGCTCATCCGAATCACCACTGAGTCGGCCGGCACCTGGTGACCGACGACCACCCCATCGCCATCCTCCCTCGCGACCTGCTCTCCGACCGCGGGTGCGGTACGCGCAAATTCGGCATACAACGGGTGCTCATACTTCAGGCAACACATCAGCCGACCGCAGGCGCCTGAGATCTTCAGGGGGTTGGGCGGGAGATCTTGGACCTTCGCCA
>JBKPEY010000496.1:0-4821 GCA_046744405.1 Actinomycetota bacterium | reverse complement strand
ACCACGAAGCGCAGCGCAGGATAAGACCCGGTGCTGCCCTGACGCTGGGTGTAAACCGGCGTCACGTAGAGCAGGCCACCGCCCACCGGCAAGGTGAGCAGATTGCCGAAGGTCGCGCTCGCCGCGCCCTGGTTCAGGAAGGGACGTAGCCGGTCGGCGACGGTCTCGTTCGTCGTCATCGCGTTGAACGACTGTCCGGGACCATCGATCTGAGACGTGTCGGACATCTGCAGGATGCGCATCCGCCCGTACTCAGGGCTGCTCGCGTCAGCATTCACCGCCATATAGGCCGCCAAGTTGGAACGCTTGAACGGCACGTAGGAGCTGGTCAGCGAGAAGATCGGGTCGTTGTCCCCTGGCCACTTCACCGACAGGTAGAAAGGCGGTTCCTTGGTCTGAGCTGACGCACCCGCCACCGGATCATTCGGGACGTCCCACAAGCTTGACCGCTGGTACCAGTTGTCCGGGTTGGTCATGTGGTAGCGAGCCAGGATCTGCCGCTGCACCTTGAAGAAGTCTTGCGGATAACGCAGGTGATCAAGGAGATCTTTGGAGATCGTGGACTTCGGTTGCACCACGTTGGGAAAGGCCTGTGACCAGGACTTCAGCACTGGATCCGTCTCGTCCCAGGCATACAGCTTGACGCTGCCGTCGTAGGCGTCGACAACCGCCTTGACGGAATTGCGCATGTAGTTGATGTCGTCCTGCGGTTGGGCTACCACAGTGCCACCTGCGCTGGTCTGGGCGTCCGAGGTGACCTCATTGAGGTTCACCCGCTCGCTGTTGGGGTAGGAGTTCGAGGTCGTGTAGCCGTCGACGATCCAGACGATCCTGCCGTCAACGACCGCAGGATAGGTGTCGCCGTCGACCTTCAGCCATGGTGCGGCTCCCTGGACCAATTGTCGCGGCGTACGGTCATAAATGATCTTGGACTGCGGATGAACACGATCCGAGAGCAGGATATTGACGTCGGCGAACTTGGCGGCATAGAGCAGCCGATTCCACATGCTGCCGATCCTGACTCCACCCTTGCCGGTGTAGGTGTAGGTCTTTGGGTTGCCACCTTCACCACCGCCCGGCGTGTCTAGCTCGATGGGCGGCGTGCCTGCAGGTGCGCCGACAATGGAATATTGATCCGGCCGCTGACCCTGCAGCTCCCCGAAGTAGATGCGCGGCTCGTGCTCCTCGATCAGCCCAGTTGGCGGGATGTCCTTGGCGATCCAGTCTGGTTCGCCACCGGGCTGGCGCTTGTTCCCGTACGCCGCAACCAGGCCGTAACCGTGTGTGTAGACCGTCTTCCGGTTGTTCCAGTTGTCCTCAACGCCGGCCAGATCCATCTCGCGAACGGCCACCACAGCGTCGGTTTCCCGACCCGTGATCGTGTAGCGGTCCACGTCGAGATTCTTGGGGAAGGCGTAGTAGCCACGCACCTGCTGTAGCTGCTCGAACGTTGGGCTCACCACGTTCGGATCGATGAGCCTGATTCCCGGCAAGGCTTCGGCATCAGACCTTAGTTGACCCGCGGTCGCCGTTGTCTTCGCCGAGTAATCGGTGATCTCGACCTTGTCGACCCCGTACGCGGCTCTAGTGGCTTCGATATTGTTTCTGATATAGCTGCGTTCCTTGTCCGGCTCGTCGGGTCGCACGCTGAAGTACTGCACAGCGCCGGGATAGACCAGACCGAGCACGATGGCAGAGAGCAGCAACAAGATCAGGCCGATGGTCGGAACCATCCAGCGCCGCAATGCGGCATTGGCGAAAAACAGCAGCGCACAGATCGCCGCGATAATGGCCAAGATCATCTTGGCGGTAACGGTTGCTTTGTCTGCGGTGTAGGAAATGCCAGTGAACAGCCGGTTGGAGCGTTCAATCGCGAGCTGGTATTGGTCGAACCAGTAGCTAAGGCCTTTCACCAGCACAGCCAGGCCGACCAGAATCGACAGGTGCGCCTGAGCGGCCCTGCTGCCACCGCGCCGAGCGCCACTGAATCGCAAGCCGCCCATCGTGTAGTGAACGAGGGCCGCGACGATGATGCTGAAGACGAGCGCCGCGAAGGCGAATGACAGAACAAACCGCCACCACGGATAGGAGAAAACAAAGAAACCAACGTCCAGCCCGAACTGCGAATCGGTAACGTTGAATGGTTGTGCGTTTCGCCAGGCGAGATACCCCAGCACGTGACCGCTGGCTGCGCCGCCGGCAAAAAGTCCGAACACAACGCCAGCAGCAACTAACACCCAGACAAACCGGGATTCCAACATCTCCCGATAGCGCTCAAGCAGCGGACTACTCGGCGCTTGCGCTCCCAGCCGCGGTCGCAGTCGGTAGGCAATGGCAGCGTTCGCAACGACGCAGGTTGCCATAATCAGGCCAAAAGACAGGAACAGTGCGATCCTGGTCAGCAGCATCTTGCTGAAGACCGTGGCATAGCCAAAGGAGCCATACCACAAGCGGTCGGTCCACACGCTGGTGAAAATGGCGAAGACCACAATCAAGATCGCGACAATGACCAACGTCGGCAGAATGGCGCTCCGCCGCCGGCCAACACGCAGGCTACTCAAACTCATCTCTCCTCAACCGCTCCTGGCACAGGTATGTCGTCTCGGCAACGACCCAGTGGGGCCGAGCGGTTCCGGTGGTGCTCATCCTCATCAGCGTATGCGCCCGCGCTGCGGCGAACTCGGAATCCTTCCATCTACATGTCCATTCCGGGCTGCCCGTCATAGTGCTCGCATCAGCAGTGTGGAAGCGCGGCGGTGTTGCCTGAGACATTGAGAGTCTGGACGGCCTTGATGGCATCGCCCAGCGTGGCGACCTTGATCAAGGCCAAGTTGGTACCCACGCCCGCGAGATCGCGACAATTGGCGGCAGGGACGAAGAAGGCAACTGCGCCAGCCTTCTCGGCTGCAGCAATCTTTTCTTGGATACCACCGATGGCTTCGACGTCTCCATTGGGTGTGATCTTTCCAGTCCCGGCCAGGTGACGCCCAGCCAGCAACGGCCCGTTGGTGATCTTGTCATAGATCGCCAGAGCGAACACCAGACCTGCGCTGGGACCGCCGATCTGCTGTCCGAGGTCGAAGGAGATGTCAGGGTCGTAGCGATATCCGGTAGCCAGGGTGATGCCGACAACGGGAACGTCGGACTGGACGTTGGACTCCACTGTGGTCACGGTGACATCGGTCTGAACCTTGTTGCGGATGACCACAAACCGCACCTTTTCACCAACACTCTGGGCACGTATCTGCTTGGCCACCGCCTCAGTGTCCGGCGTTGGAACGCCGTCGACCGACACCACCAGGTCGCCTGGAATCAACAGCTTGTGGGCGGGGCCACCCACCGTCACCGAGTAGATGGCCGGCATTTCGGTGACCGGCCGACCGTCGGCGCGTAGCGCTGCCACTACGGCATCGTCCTGCGCCGTCTCCATCATGTCGGCGTCCTCGTTCTCGACTTCCTCGGCCGACTTGCCGGGAGCATAGACCGCATCCCGGGGCAACGCATCGCGATGCGGCAGCCAGTAGGCAAGCAATGCTTGCGGCAGACTAAGCCGAGCATCGGCCGGAGTTATCGCCACAATCGTCATGTCCAGCCGGCCGGAGGTGGGATAGGTGTCGATCCCCTGCACCTTGATCATTGGCTCTTGGCCGACATTTCCGAGAGTGTCTCGGGTGCCACCCGGGCTCCAGCTGACGAATGGCACGGGTACCACGACGAGCAGGACGGCCAAGCAGATGAAGGCTAATGCCGATACGAACGCGGTCCAGGTCTGACGAGTCACGGCCTGCCCGACTGCGAACGAACCTGGTCGAAATGTGCCTGCTGGGCAGGCACAGGCTCGTCGAAAGGTGCCTCCTGGCCAGGCACAGGCTCAGCCGAAATGGCGCTGTCCTCGCCCGTCAGGCCCACCCACTCAGAATCTCCCGACGTGAAGTGCTGTTCCTTCCAAATCGGCACTTCTGCCTTCAGAGTGTTGATCAAATGGGCGCACGCGGCGAGCGCTTCACCACGATGAGCTGCGCCGACGGCCACCACAACGGCAAGATCACCAACCTCGAGGTGCCCAACGCGGTGCTCCACGGCGATAGCCAAGACATCGTGCTGATCGGAGGTCTCCTCCGCACACCTTCGCAAAACCTCAACGGCGCTGGGGTGCTGGGTGTAGTCCAGCGAGGTGACCGCGGCACCATGGTCCCGGTTGCGCACCGTGCCTACAAATAACGCGATACCACCGACCTCGGGCCCCGACACGAGACGGAGCGCCCCGGCAACATCGAGCGAAGCCTCACTGATGCTCACCTGGCGGATCTTCGATGGCATGGCTCGACCTTAGTACCCAGCCCCATATGCACTACGCCGTCAGCGATAAGCGCGCCGCTTCCCAGTCAAGACACAGCCAGCCGCGTACGGTTGAACCAGTCACAAGTCAACCCGAGCAGCGCGCGCCGGCAGTGCGCGAGCGGCTGCAACGACACCCAACAACCTGTCAGGAGTAAGCATGGCCGAGGATCGAACCCCAGATTCGGCCGATGAGCCCGAGGACGATAAGCCGCAGCCCAAGGACAAACCGCCCGAGCCGTATCGTCTGGGCGGTTCTGGAGGATCAGGCAAGACCCCCAAGGGCTCATCAGGAAAAGGCGGCGAAGAACCCGACAACCCGTTTGAGGCATTCTTCTCATCGCTGGCGGGCGGGGACATGGGTGCGCTCGCAGCGCAATTGCAGAGCGCGTTTGCAATGCTCGGCGGTTCCGGGTCGATGTTCACCAGTGGGCCGACCGAGTCCGGATCTGGCGTGAACTGGGAGGTCACCAAAAACACCGC
>JBKPEY010000392.1:0-8805 GCA_046744405.1 Actinomycetota bacterium | reverse complement strand
GGGGCTGCCAACCGAAATCGTGCGGCCATCGAGGCTTGCCCGGACACCACGTCCGGTAAGCGACTCCACGTCCTGGACTCCTGGATGATCATCGAGCCCGGCAGCCGCCCGTACGATCGCCCGGGCGATGGGGTGTTCGCTCTCTGACTCCACGGCGGCGGCCAGCGCGAGCAGCGCGTCTCGATCAATACCATCGGTGGCCACGACATCCACAACCGCGGGCTCGCCCTTGGTCAGAGTGCCGGTCTTGTCGAAGAGCACGACGTCCACGGTGCGCATCTGTTCCAGGGCCAGGCGGTCCTTGATCAAGATGCCCGCCCGGGCCGCCCGCTCGGTGGAGATCGCGATCACTAAGGGGATAGCCAGTCCTAGCGCGTGCGGGCAGGCGATCACCAGCACGGTTACCGTACGCGTGACGGCTTCGTCCATCCGGCCGAGTAGCGCCCACACGACAAAGGTTATGAGTCCTGCGCCAGCGGCGAAATAGAACAGGAAGGCGGCTGCCCTGTCGGCAAGTGCCTGGGCACGCGATGACGACGCCTGAGCATCGGCCACCAGGCGCTGGATTCCAGCCAGGGCGGTATCTTCACCAACCGCGTTGATCTTGACCCGGATTGCGTTGTCGGTGGCCACGGTTCCGGCGACCACCCGGTCGCCGGGCGAGCGGCGTACGGCCTGAGACTCACCGGTGATCATGGATTCATTGACGGCTGCAGTGCCGGACAGGATGGTTCCGTCGGCCGGGATTCGGCCCCCGGAGCGTACGAGGACGACATCGTCGACGGCCAACTCGTCGAGGCTCACCATCTCGGTGCCGTCGCCTCGTACGCGTTCTGCAGCGTCAGGCAGTAGCGCCGCGAGCGCGTCGAGAGCGCTCGAGGCGGCACCGAGTGCTCGCATTTCCAGCCAATGGCCGAAGAGCATGATCACGATCAGCAGCGCCAGCTCCCACCAGAAGTCGAGGTTGAAGCCGCCAAGTCGCAGAGTTGTTGCCCAGGAAGCTGCGAAAGCCACGGTGATCGCAAGCGAGATCAGCAACATCATCCCTGGCTGCCGCCGTTTGATCTCGCTCCGCGCGCCAGTCAGGAAGGGTGCGCCGCCGTAAAAGAAGATCACCGTGCCGAGCAGCGGCGAGATCCACGCCACCCAGGGGCCCGCGGGGAGCGGATAGCCCAACAGCTCAGAAAACATCGTGCTGAAGATCACGACGGGAACGGCCAGCACCGCGCTGATAAGGAATCGGCGGCGGAAGTCGGTGGCGTGGTCACCGTGCCCTCCGTGTCCGTTTTCTCTCCCATGGTGCTCCTGGTGCACCGATGGGTGCTCCATATGGTGCACTTCGGCATGCTCCATGTGCTGGTGACCTTCGGCGTGGTGGTGTGTGGGCGAAGACGCCATTGCTACTCCTTAAATACCCCTAGGGGGTATAGTAACCTCTCCGCAAACTGCCCAATCACGTGAGGTATTCCCACTTCGTTACTGGTTCGATACAATCGAATGCACGTTCGATCCTCGGGGAGCTTAGAGCTGTGCCCGCTGGAGGTGACCATGTTCGAAGGATTCACCGAGGAGATGGTCGGTCTCGGGGACGTGCAGCTATGTGTTCGGTTCGGTGGCGACGGTCCGCCGCTACTCCTTATCCATGGTCATCCCCGGACGTCGGCGAGCTGGCATCGGGTGGCACCGCGGCTGGTTGCGATGGGCTTTACTGTGGTCTGTCCGGACATGCGTGGCTATGGGCGGTCCAGCAAACCGAGACTCCGCGATGATCACCGTCAGCAGACCAAACGTGCTGTGGCAGATGATCTTGCTCGATTGATGACCCAGCTAGGCCATGATCAGTTTGCGGTGGTTGGGCATGATCGAGGGAGTCACGTCGCCTTCCGGCTGGCGATGGACCATCCAAGCCGTGTCAAGAGACTGGTGATCATCAATGCGGTACCGATCATCGAGGCCTTGGAGCGCTGTGACGCTCGGGTGGCTGAGCGCTGGTCTGACTGGTTCTTCTATGCCCAGCCGGAGCTGCCGGAACGCGTAATCTCCGCCGATCCGATGGCCTGGTATCGGCCCGATGCTAAACAGATGGGTGCAGAAAATCATGCGGAGCTGGTTCAGGCGATCAATGACCCCCAGACCGTACGCGCAATGATCGAGGACTATCGCGCTGCCTTGCGCGTCGACCGGGAGGCCGAACGTGCCGACCGGCTCGCCGGCCGCACGATCGGTTGTCCGACCCTGTTCTTATGGTCGAGCCGTGGTGACATCGAAGACCTGTTCGGCGATCCGCTAGCGATCTGGAAGGAATGGGCCGACGATCTGCATGGCTTCTCGATCGCCTCGGGTCCGCAGGTGGCAGAGGAGAATCCCGGTGACCTGGTAAAGGCGCTGAGAGATTTTCTTGGCGACTCCGCTGAGCAGCCGGCCTTGTGGGAGTCTCCGGGCGCCTAGCCGGACGCGGTATCGCGCGGCGAACCATAATTTGCCCGGACGTGCACAAATTTGATGACATTTGACAGCTTGTTAAGGCATTCTTGCTTCCAGTTGTCTGATTCGGGGGGCGGATCGGAGCTTAGTTAAAGGGGAATCGATGAGAACGGCGTATCGAGTGCTTGCCTTTGCCATCGCGGCGATGGTTGCCATCCAGGCGGCTGCGATTGGCTATGCGGTCTTTGCGCAGCTGAATTGGATCGATCAGGGCGGCACCCTGGACAAGTCAGCGTTCGACACCGGTGCGCCCGGCACCGGTGCAATGATCTTCCACGCCTTGGACGGCGGCGTCGTACTCCTCCTGGCGCTTGCATTGCTGATCATTTCATTCTTCGCGAAGATCCCCCAGGGCGTTAGGTGGGCGGTGATCGTGTTGATAACCACTATCGTGCAGATCGCTCTGGGCACCCTGTCGCATCTGTTGGCCGCCATCGGCGCGGTGCACGGTGCGGTTGCCCTGGTTTTGTTCGGAGTTGCTGTAATGGCAGCGATGCGGGCCCGTAGGCCGGCTGCGGTCGAGGAGCCCATGCCGGCCGAAGTCGCGTAACCCGGGCGACGCACAATATGGCCGGCCGCTCATCCACGCGCGTACGGCTCATTGTCGCGATAGTGGCGACGATGGTGGTTCTCGCGCCGCTGGCCTGGTTGTGGCAGGCCAGCCTGGTGCCAAACAGCTACTCGGTGATGGGCATGGGCGACCTCGACTACGGGGGCGGCCCAGTAGCTGGTCATGATCACGGCTCGACAGCTCGCTCAGTCAGCGACATCGTGGTTGATCCCACTCGCCAGGCAGACATTCGAGTTGATCTTGTCGCGAACCAGCAAAGCCTGAACATCGGCGGGAAGTCGGTACCCGGCTACACCTTGAACGGCACGTCACCAGGCCCGACGATCACCGTTGGCCGGGGTCAACTCGTCGAGGTGCACCTGCGCAATGCCTCAGTCAAGGCTGGCATCGCCTTGCACTGGCATGGAGTCGACGTTCCGGCGGCTATGGACGGCGTGGCAGGCGTGACCCAGGACGAAGTGCCGGTTGGGGGCGACTTCACTTATCGCTTTGTGGCCAAGGACGTGGGGACCTATTGGTATCACTCGCACCAGGTCTCCAATGAGCAGGTGATCGGCGGTCTTTTCGGCACGCTGGTCGTGCTGCCCAAGACCGGTCGCGGCGAGGCTGTTGATGTTGTGGCAGCTGCCCATACCTATGCCGGCACGAAGACGATCAATGGTGTTGCCGGTGATCTCAAGGTGCCGGCCAAGCCCGGCCAGCAGGTGCGGGTTCGAGTGATCAACACCGACAATGGCCCTATTGAGACGTGGGCCGATACGCCGTTCCAAGTGCTTGCAATCGACGGCTACGCGGTAAATGGCCCGACCGATGTGACCGATCACTCGATGACGATCACCGCAGGCGGTCGTGCCGATCTTGGAGTCACCATGCCGAGCGACGGCAAGCCGGCAAGAATCCAAGTCTCGAAGGGCACGGCCGTCATACTCGGCGGTGGTGATCTTCGCGGCGTCGATCCCGTGGCGCCGCCGCAACCACCGACTGCTCTCGATTTGCTGAGCTACGGGACCCCCACCGCGCTGGGCTTCGATCCAGCAAAGGCGAATCGGCGTTTCGATTACTCGGTCGGCCGCCGTCCGGGCTTCGTGCGAGGCCGACCGGGTCTGTGGTGGTCGATCAACGGGCATCTTTATCCGAATGTGCCGATGTATGTGGTGCACGAGGGTGACATCGTGGTCATGCACATCGACAATCACAGCGGTCAGCTGCATCCGATGCACCTGCACGGGCACCACGCCGTGGTGCTATCTCGCAATGGTGTCCAAGCGACCGGCAGTGCCTGGTGGATCGACTCGCTGAACGTGCTGGAGGGGGAGACCTACGACATCGCGTTCGTTGCGGACAACCCTGGCATCTGGCTAGACCACTGCCACCAGCTGAAGCATGCAGAGCAGGGCATGGTGGCTCACTTGATGTATGAGGGGATCAGTACGCCGTGCCGGATTGGGGGCACGGCCAAAAACCAGCCCGAGTAGCTCCCACTGACAACTTGTAAACGGCTGAGGCCGACTATTCCGGTGGGCAGGGGTGGTCTAGGTTCTCAAACGCCTTCGTAGGAGGAACGCCAATGACTGAGACATTCGACGTCGTCGTACGCCGCACGTTCCCAGTCCCGCCGGAGGAGGTGTGGCGGGCCTGGAGCGAGCCCGATCTGGTCAAGCAGTGGTGGGGACCGAACGGATTCAGCTGTCCAATGGCCGATGTTGATCTTAGCGTCGGCGGACGCACCTTTGTTGCGATGCGAGCTCCAGCGGAGTTTGGCGGCGGGGATCTATACAGCACATGGACCTTCACCGAGGTTGTGCCGCACTCGCGCTTCGGGTACGTATTCAACTTCGCCGATCCGCAAGGCAACCGGCTAGTTCCTGCTGATCTCGGTATGCCGCCTGGGGTGCCCGATGACGGTAAACACGAGGTCAGCTTCTCCGACCTTGGCGACGGGCGTACCGAGATGACCGTCGTCGAGCATGGATACACCACCGAAGAAGCGCGTGATATTTCCCAGCTCGGGCTGGAACAGTGTGTCGATCAGATGGCGGAAATCTTTGCGGTGCGTCGCTGAAGGGCAAACGACACTCGGGCACCAATCAAATTTCCGACCAATGACGGTTTCTGTCGCACCAAGGCGGGATTTGATGTGCAGAACTCCAACACCTGTCCGAAATCGAGGCGCAGCGGTCATGATCTGACGGCGGAAAACGAAGCGCG
The DNA here is from genome assembly GCA_046744405.1 of Actinomycetota bacterium. GTDB lineage: Bacteria > Actinomycetota > Actinomycetes > Propionibacteriales > Propionibacteriaceae > Microlunatus. Next base: position 3,542 of record JBKPEY010000392.1, on the reverse strand, counting down.
AACCCCGGTTGACAGAGGTGGTAGCCACTATGTAGAATCGAATACATGTTTGATATTGGCAGCGCCAGCAGTCGCCTCCCCCAGCGGCCTGTGCGGATGGAACCCCCGACCCTTCGCACCTCGTAAGCCCAGCCTAAGCAAGGCATGGCTGAAGCTGACTCTGTTAGGTCGAGCATATTCCCCGAGCAGGCGGCCGGTACCGCGGTGCCGGCCGCCGCGGCTCACAATCGGGGTAGTTCAGGAGGCGGACTCTCGTTCGCCAACTTCTCGTACCGCTGCAGCGACCGCAGGCGAAACCGAGGCATCAAACACGCTGGGAATGATGTAGCTCGGGTTCAACTGGTCTGACGCCACTTTGTTCGCGATGGCATTGGCCGCCGCTGACAGCATTTCATCGTCGATATGGCGTATGCCGCCATCGAGCAGCCCACGGAAGACCCCCGGAAAGGCGAGCACGTTATTGATCTGATTGGGGAAGTCGCTGCGGCCGGTGGCCACCACCGCGGCGTGTCGTTGAGCCTCCGTTGGGTCCACTTCCGGAATCGGGTTTGCCAGTGCGAAGACGATCGCATTCTCGGCCATGTTGGCAATGTCCTGCTCATCGAGAATGTTGGGAGCCGAGACCCCAATGAAGACGTCGGCGCCTACCAGCACCTCCTTCAACGATCCCGTACGCTTCTCGAAGTTCGTGTTGTCCACCAGCCACCGTCGCATGTCTGAGGATCCCTCGGGCGCGTCGTACACCGCTCCCTTGCTGTCGCAGCCGATGATCATGGTCGCGCCCTGCCGCTTGAGCAGCCGGATGATCGCTGAGCCTGCGGCGCCGACGCCGGAGATCACGAACCGTACCTGCGAGATGTCCTTGTTCACTACTCGGAGCGCGTTGATCAACGCCCCAAGCACGACAATCGCGGTGCCGTGTTGATCATCGTGGAACACCGGGATGTCCAGCTCGGCACGCAGCCGCTCCTCGATTTCAAAGCAGCGCGGCGCGGAGATGTCCTCTAGATTGACGCCACCGTAGACCGGCGCGATCGCCTTGACAATCTCAATGATCTTCTCGGAGTCCTGAGTGTCCAAACACACCGGCCAGGCGTCAACGCCCGCGAATCGCTTGAAGAGCGCGGCTTTGCCCTCCATGACCGGCAGTGCGGCCGCCGGTCCGATATTGCCCAGGCCCAATACTGCTGAGCCGTCCGTGACGACAGCGACCGTGTTTCGCTTGATCGTCAGCCGGCGGGCGTCGGCCGGATTCTCCGCGATCGCCATGGATACCCGGGCGACACCTGGCGTGTAGGCGCGAGAAAGATCATCGCGGTGCTTGAGCGGCACCTTTGGCATCACCTCAATCTTGCCGCCGAGGTGGAGTAGGAAGGTACGGTCGGACACCTTCCGAACGCTGAACCCCTCGAGTGCCGCAATTGCCTTGGTGATCGACTCAGAGTGTTCGACGTCAGTGGCGTTACAGCTCACATCGACAACGAGCATGTTGTGGTGTGATTCGGCGACATCGAGCGCCGTGATCGCACCACCTGCTTCGGCAACAACGCTCGAGAGTCGAGCGGTGGCCGCGGCGTCGGTCGGCGCCTCAACGCGGACGGTGATCGAATAGCCAGGACTTGGCGCAGCCATGTTCTCTCCAAGTTGTCAGCAGGCGGACGTTCCGCCCTGAGGACTCTACCGAGCCCGCTTTTTGGTTCAACTTTGATTCCTTCTCAGGTGCGCAGCGGAGCTAGTGCTCCGCTTCTATGGCTGCCATAGTCAGAGAGAACACCACATCTCTGCATCGATCTACTCCGAGTATCAGCCGATTCAAAGACAGGAGTTAGAAAAATGGCCCAGGCGAAGAAGCCAAAGCAAAAGGACGAGCCCCATGGTCCCATGTCACCAGAACAGGTCGGCGAGCAAGCGAGAGCCCTCAATGAGCAGATCGTCGAAACCGCGACCAAGATAGGTCAGGACGCCTTACAGCATTATGTCGACTGGCTGCAGGCGGTCGCTGACGAACAGCGCACGCTTGCATCGTCTCCGCGGGCGAGCCAGATGGATTGGTTCGCCTCGATGATGAAGGCACAGGCAGACTTCACCGAGCAGTTCGCCAAGATGGTCGGCGGCATGCCGCCGTTGGGCCAGCAGCCCCAAAGCTAGTCATCCGCCTGCATGCGCGGGGGTTGCCGAGTTTCGCATCGACAGCTGCTGGAGCAGTTCGACAACTGGCAGCGCCTGCCCGAGGAATAGGCTCTGCACATGGCAGTGCTAACGCTTGGGCCGGCGCTGCCAGGTGAACGCAAGCGCAGCCAGCGCGGCCCGCTGGGAATTCTGCTTTGCCTGCTTGTCCTTGCCCTGATCGGTTCCTCCGGCCTGCTGTCACAGCGAAACCGGATCGCGACGCTCCCGCTCGATGCCCTTGCAGTTGCCGTCGGACCGGGCGGGGGCCTCGTTGAGGTGGCTGCCGCAGATCGACTCGTGCCGGACAGTCGGGTGGTTGCCGGCATGCCGGACAGTCTTGATCTTGCTCGTGAGCAGGCTGCCTGGCTTGGCAAAGGAACCGTTCCGAGTGTCGCCGGGCTCAACTCCGACCTGGTGGCGACCGCGCTTCTTGATCTTCATGTCCTCAGCCGCCCGCACGGTGTGGCGGTCGCGGGATGGAGCGAACCGTGGCGCTACGTATGGCCCCGCGATGCTGCGCTGGTTGCCTCAGCGTTGGCTCGTACCGGGCACTATGTGGATGCCGAACGCATTGTGGGCTTCCTGCAGCATGTGCAGCCGGAGTCAGGCTTGTTCCAGGCGCGCTATCTACCGGATGGCAGCGGTGTTCCCGATAGTCGCGGCATCGAGCTGGATGGCATCGGCTGGGCATTGTGGGCGACTGATCAAGTCGCCGCCGAACTGAACCAGACCGACCGTACGGCGTTCTTGAAACGACATCGCAGGCTCATTGATCGCAGCACCCAAGCGGCACTGAGCTCGATTTCGACGCCATCGTCGTTGCCCCCCGCATCGGCGGACTACTGGGAGGTCAAGGAAAAGCGGCTGACTCTCGCGACAGCGGCCGTTGTCTGTGCGGGGTTGGAGAGCGGTGCGCGGCTGTACCAAGCGCTCGGCGAGGTCGATGGGACGCATGCTGCCGCCGTCGGCGCAACACGTCTGCGAGTCGCGATCAAGAAGGACTTCGGTCACAACGGCTATCCGCGGCATCTCGGAGGAGGCAGCGACTCCGTTGATCTTGGCGTCGATTTCCTGCTGCCGCCTTTGAGTTCCGGTGTCGATGAAACCGTGGTACGCGCCTGGCAAGGAGCAGCGGCGCTCATGTCCCGACCCGCCGGCGGCCTGGCTCCGGGTGGCTCGTGGCGGCGTGACGGTGTCAGCTGGACCAACGCGACAGCTAGCCGTGCAATGACAGCTGCCTTCATCGGCCATCGTGAGGAGGCCCTGGCGCGGCTGCGCTGGCTTGATCAACACCGTACGACGGCTGGATCGCTTCCAGAGAAGGTGTTGCCGAACGGTCAACCAGCTGCAGTCTCACCGCTCGCGTGGACAGC
>JBKPEY010000123.1:0-8865 GCA_046744405.1 Actinomycetota bacterium | reverse complement strand
CGAAGGCACCACCGTCCGGCACGCTGTCGAGATGAGAGCCAGTAACGATTCCACCGGCCGTGGATCCATCGGGATCGCCCCACCACCCCCACTGGTTTCCCACCCGATCCTCGGACAGCCCAAGGCCTCGGCTTGCACATTCGCCAGCGAACCATTCCCGCATTTGCAGATCCGCCTGAGTCCAAGCGAAGCGTCGGTAACCCCCGGTGGCCGGATGACGCCCAATATCCGCGATCGCCGACCACAGCTGCTCGAAGATCGCAGCTTGGGTGATCACTCCTCGATCCCTTCCTTCATCGGGATCCGCACGCCACGCTCGTCGGCAACCTCCTCGGCGCGCTGATAACCGGCGTCAACGTGCCGGATCACCCCCATACCGGGATCGTTGGTCAGGACCCGGGCCAGCTTCTGCGCGGCCAGTTCCGTGCCGTCAGCAACCGACACCTGGCCGGCATGGATAGACCTGCCGATGCCCACGCCACCGCCATGGTGAATCGAGACCCAGGAGGCTCCCGAGGCGGTGTTGATCATGGCATTCAGCAACGGCCAGTCAGCGATAGCGTCCGAGCCGTCGAGCATTGCCTCGCTCTCGCGGTACGGGCTGGCGACCGAGCCGCAATCCAGATGATCACGGCCGATGACGATCGGCGCGCTGATCTTGCCGGAGCGAACTAACTCGTTGAAGGCCAAGCCGGCCTTGTCCCGCTCGCCATAGCCCAGCCAGCAAATACGGGCCGGCAGGCCCTGGAAGCTGATCTTCTTACGAGCGCCATGCAACCACTTGTGCAACCGGTGGTTGTCGGGGAACAGGTCCATGACCGCCCGGTCGGTCACCTCGATGTCATGGGGATCTCCAGACAGCGCGACCCACCGGAACGGCCCTTTTCCCTCACAAAACAGCGGGCGGATGTAAGCCGGCACGAAGCCCGGAAAGTCGAAGGCCCGTTCACAACCACCCAGCCGGGCTTCGTCGCGAATCGAGTTCCCGTAGTCAAAGACCTCGGCACCGGCATCCTGAAACTCCACCATGGCCTGCACGTGGCGTGCCATGCTTGCGCGCGCCCGGTCAGTGAACTCCTCCGGCTTCTGTTCGGCGTACGTGGCCCAGTCCTCCACGCGAATCCCTTCGGGCAAGTAGGACAGCGGATCATGGGCACTGGTCTGGTCGGTCACGATCTCGATCGGCACGCCCCCTCCTAAGAGCTCAGGAAAGACCTCCGCGCAGTTGCCGACGACTCCGATGGAGGTTGCCCGCCGCTCGTCCTTCGCCGCCAGAGCGCGCGCCACCGCCTCATCAAGATCATTCGCGATCTCGTCGAGATAGTGATGATCAACTCGGCGCTGCAGCCGGGATCGGTCCACGTCGACGATCAAGCAGACACCCTCGTTCAGCGTCACTGCCAACGGCTGCGCTCCACCCATGCCACCGCACCCGCCAGTGAGGGTCAACGTTCCAGCGAGAGTTCCGCCGAACCGTTTCTGAGCGACTGCTGCGAATGTCTCGTAGGTGCCCTGCACAATGCCCTGCGTACCGATGTAGATCCACGAGCCCGCCGTCATCTGGCCGTACATGGTCAGCCCGAGCTTCTCCAGCCGCCGGAATTCCGGCCAGGTGGCCCAGTCCGGAACCAGGTTGGAGTTTGCCAAGATCACCCGCGGCGCCCATTCGTGGGTCTGCATAACTCCGACCGGGCGGCCGGACTGAACCAGCATGGTTTCATCGGGTGCCAGAGTCGTCAGCGTGCGCACCATCGCATCGAAGGCGCGCCAATCCCGAGCAGCGCGGCCAGTGCCGCCGTACACCACAAGATCATCAGGCCGCTCGGCGTTTTCTGGATCGAGGTTGTTCATCAGCATCCGTAGCGGAGCCTCGGTGGCCCAGGTGCGGGCGGTCAGTGTGCTGCCGCGGGATGCGCGTACCGGTCGAGCGCCTTCCATGTTGACCTCCGTTTTATTGGGAGCTGCTCGCGCAATGCCGCCGCTCGCAGCTCGGTGGTTATTGATCAGTTGAGAGGGCCTATCACAGACTCGGCGGCGGCGACCACAGCATCAGTCCTGATCAGTTCAACCGCAATGTCGATCTCGGGTGCGAGCCAGCGATCTGAACTAGGTGCCGGAGCACCAGCACTGCGGAGGCAGTCAATGACCGCGGCAGTAGCGGGTGCGGGCTGCAGCGGTAGCCGCAGCTGGATGCCGCGAGCCGCTGTGAGCAGCTCGATCGCCAGCACTCTGGTAAGACCGTCGACGGCACGGCGTAATTTTCGCGCCGCCGACCAGCCCATCGAAACGTGATCCTCCTGCATGGCCGAGCTGGGAATCGAATCCACCGACGCGGGAACCGCAAGCCGCTTCAGGTCGGACACGATCGCGGCCTGGGTGTACTGCGCGATCATGTGACCGGAATCCACCCCAGGATCGGCCGCCAAGAACGCATTCAGGCCGCTATTGCGCGCCTTGTCGAGAAACCGGTCGGTACGCCGCTCGGAGATGCTCGCCAGGTCGGCAACCGCAATGGCGAGAAAGTCCAGCACATAGCCAAGCGGCGCACCATGGAAGTTGCCGTTGGACTCGACCCGACCGTCCAAAGTGATCACCGGGTTGTCAATAGCAGACCCTAACTCGATCAGAGCGACCTGCTCGGCATGATCAACGGTGTCGCGTACGGCGCCGGCCACCTGCGGTGCACAGCGCAGCGAATAGGCGTCCTGCACCCGGGTGCAGGCCTCCGTACGGTGGCTCTCTCGGATCTCGCTGCCTGCCATGAGCGTGCGGAGATTTCGTGCCGAAGCGGCCTGGCCCGGATGCGGCCGGAGGGCATGTAGATCATCTGCGAAGACGTCATCGGTACCAAGCAAGCCTTCGACGCTCATCGCAGCGGTGATGTCGGCGACTTTGAGCAACCGCCGAAGATCGGCGATCGCGAGCACCAGCATGCCGAGCATGCCGTCGGTGCCGTTGATCAAGGCCAGGCCCTCCTTCTCGGCCAGTGTGACGGGTGCTATTCCGGCGGCACCAAACGCATCGCTTGTCCGCATGAGTGAACCGGTTGCATCTCTAACGATTCCCTCACCCATGAGGGCCAAGGCACAGTGGGCAAGTGGCGCCAGGTCTCCAGAACACCCCAGGCTGCCGTATTCGTAGACAACTGGTGTGAGTCCGGCATTGACCATAGCGACGTAACACCGCAGGGTCTCCTCGCGGATGCCGGTACGGCCGGTGGCGAGGGTGGATATCCGTAGCAACATCAACGCCCGCACAACCTCCCGCTCGACCTCGGGTCCGGAACCGGCAGCGTGTGACCGGACTAGGCTGCGTTGCAGCTGCGCCCGAAGCTCGAGAGGAATGTGACGAGTCGCCAGGGCCCCAAAACCTGTCGATACGCCATAGTGCGGCTGCTGATCATCGGCTAGCGCCTCGATGATCTCCCGAGATTTGCTGACCGCAGCCCAAGCCTCGTCGGCGATGACTATTTTTGCGTCCTGCCGCGCCACTGCTGCTACCTCATCGAATGAGACCGGGCCGATGCCGACTGTGACGCTGCGCTGTTCCATGAACCCAATTGGACCGCGACCTAATCGGAGAGCACCAGTGGGCGACTCAGCTGACTGACCGGCTCGGTCAGAATTCGTGCGTCGTTGCTCCACGCAGGTTGACCACGCGAGTGTTGGTCATCTCATTGAGACGGGTAACCACCAGCGTCCGGCCTCTGTCGCTGAGCAGCTCATCGTGGATCGGGAAGCCTTCGAGCGCACCGACGGCTCGTACGAAGTCGATGGTCTCCTTCATTGCCGCCCATGGTCCGTACGCGGGAATGGCCAGGATGTCGATGCCCTGAGGAACCGTATCGAGCGCGTCTCCGGGATGGAACAGGGTCGGTTGGCCCTCGGACCGCAGCACATAACCCACATTGCCGATCCGCGGGATGTCGCGGTGGATGATCGCGTGCTGCCCGCCTACAGCGGTGATCAGCACGTCACCGATGGCGACCTGCTCGTCGGGCGGCAGCGCGTCGGCGTTCTCACCCAGAGACGGCAGGTCGCCGCCGTTGATCAAGTCGAGAATCGACGGCTCGACGAGGACCGCAGTGGATGGGTTGGCACCCAACAAGGTGGGCAGATTTTCGGGATCCAGGTGATCGGGATGCTGGTGCGTTACGAGCACTGCATCGAGATCTGTCAGGGAATGCCAGCTATCTGAGACGTTCCCAGGGTCAATGAGAATTCGCGCGTTGTCGGTCTCGGCCAGGACCGCCGCATGCCCCAAGTGGGTGATCCGCATTGCACCACCGTAGGGGGCGCACTTGAACTGCGTGCTGGAGGGTGCTGTCGCTATCCGGCCAGCAGCTTGCCGACGAGCTGGCCGGCCGACTCGCAGTCGTCCGCCGTCACGTCGATATGGGTAACGGCTCTCAGCATGAACGGCCCGAGAGCGGAGAGCTGAACGCCACGCTCGGCCGCTGCGGCGGCGATTGGCGCAGCGGCGACCACGCCAGTGTCTATCACGACGACATTCGTCTCCACGGTATAGGGATCGACAGCGGCCGGCACGTGGTTTGCCACCGCCCCAGCGAAGACTCGTGCTGCTGAATGATCATCGGCGAGGCGCTGCACATGGTGATCAAGTGCGTACAGGCAGGCAGCGGCGAGCACTCCGGCCTGGCGCCAGCCGCCGCCCAGTCGCTTTCTGATGACCCGAGCACGCGCAATGTTCTCCGTCGTGCTGACCAGCACTGAGCCGACCGGAGCCCCAAGTCCTTTGGAGAAGCACACACTAGCCGTGTCGAACATGCGCCCGTAGCTCTCCAATGCGACACCGGTCGCAATGTGCGCATTCCAGAGCCGGGCACCATCGAGGTGGTAGCCAATGGCGTGCTCTCGGCATAGCTCCCCCACCGCGATCAGCTCTTCGAACGGTTGGATGGTGCCGCCACCAAAGTTGTGGGTGTTCTCAACCGCCACCGCAGCCGTCGACACCAGGTAGGGACCGGCTGACGGCGAAATGATCTTCGCGACCTCATCAAGGGCCACTTTCCCGCGATCGGAGGGAAAGGTCCTCATGGTCACGCCCTGGAGGGCTGCATGTGCCCCCATCTCGGCACGAGCGATGTGCGCCTGTACGTCGCAGATGACTTCTTGGCCGGGCTCGACCAGCAGCCGCACGCCGATCATGTTGCACATTGACCCACTCACACAGAACAGGCCGGCCTCATGACCTAGCAACGCGGCGACACGCTGTTCGAGCTCGTTGACCGTCGGATCCTCGGCGTACACGTCGTCGCCGACCGGCGCAGTGAGCATGGCCTCACGCATCTGTTCGGTGGGCTTGGTGACAGTGTCAGAGCGCAGATCAATCACGGATACCTATCCCGCCTCGAATGCCGGCTCTTCCTCGGCCGCCTGAAGTTCCTCCAGGATCGCTGGACGGGCCTGGGAATCCCACGCTCGGAACAGCACCGCGTTCGGAACACCAATCGCCTTGCCCTGCATCTTGGTGAAGCTTGAAATCATTGCCCGAGGAGCCGGATGGCCAGGAATCGCCGCCAGGTACTCCGCATGAGCTTCTAGGGAGGCGATACCACGCTCCAGCGGTTCACCGCTGACATCCACGCCGTGCGTTGCGTTATCCAAGCCGTTGGTGAGAAGCCATCGAGTGGAATGCGGCTCGAGTCCGTCGTTGATCAGTTCGGGAAACACCCATCGGTTACCCGCATCGCGCATCGCATCGACGGCAGCCAACCCAGCGACTCGATGATCTGCTTGATTCAAGCCGATACTGAATTCGATATCCCACGGACTCACCACCAGCGCGTCGGGTTGGAACGACCGGATCGCGCGTGCGATATCACGGCGCATGGCGAGGCTGTACTCGAGCACTCCGTCCGGATACTCCAAGAAGTCCACACGAGTGACGCCGACCTCGCGGGATCCCTTGATTTGTTCGCGTACCCGCAACTGAGCCGCTGCTTTCGGATCCATCGTGTCGATGCCGGCTTCCCCGCGGGTCAGCAGCAGGTAGGCGACCTCGATCCCCTTCGCGGTCCAAGCCGCAACTGCTGAGGATGTCCCGTACTCAACATCATCGGGGTGCGCCACTACGCAGAGCACTCGAGAAAACGCGTCATCCGGGAACGGCGTGATAGGCGGGCGATCCATGGGCCGAGGGTATCGGGCGAGCGGTAGTTAGAAAGTCAGCGGCACGTACGCTTGGACCGGATTGGTCCTCTTGATACCGGCTCGGGTCAGTCGCTCCGCGACCAGGAAAGCAAGCTCCAGCGACTGGTTGCGGTTCAGTCGCGGATCACAGAAGGTCTCATAGCGACTCACCAGATCCGCTTCGACCAAGTCGTCGCCACCGCCAACACACTCGGTCACGTCGTCACCGGTCAGCTCCACATGGACCCCACCCGGCCACGTACCGAGCTCCTCATGAACATCGAAGAAGCCATTGAGTTCGGCCATGACATCGGAGAATGCCCGGGTCTTGTAGCCGTTCCTGGCTTCGAAGGTGTTGCCGTGCATCGGGTCGCAGACCCAAGCCACCTGCCGACCGCTCGCGATCACCTTGGCCACAATGTCGGGAAGGACGTCTCGCACCTTTCCGGCCCCCATCCGGGTGATGAAGGTGATCCGCCCCGGCTCATGATCAGGATCAAGGCGATCGGCCAATTCCAAGGTGTTGTCTGCAGTCGTCGTCGGTCCGAGCTTGACACCGAGCGGATTCCGGACGTGTCGCAAGAGCTCAATGTGAGCACCATGGAGCTGCCGAGTACGCTCGCCGATCCACAAGAAGTGTCCCGAAGTGTCGTACGGCTGACCCGTACGGGAATCGATCCTGGTCAGGGCATGCTCGTACTCCAGGAGCAGCGCTTCGTGGCTGGAGTAGAAGTCGACGGTTCGGAATACGTCGTCGTCAATACCGCAGGCCACCATGAAAGCCAGCGCCCGATCGATCTCATTGGCCAGGTTCTGGTACTGCACGCCGGCCGCGGAGTTCTTGACGAAGTGGGCGTTCCAGCTGTGCACACTGCGGAGGTGAGCGAATCCACCGGTAACGAACGCTCGAGTGAGGTTCAACGTGGCGGCCGAGGCGTGGTAGACCTCCAACAACCGCTGCGGATCAGGCTCACGAGCCTCGGCCGTGAACTCGAACCCATTTACTGCATCGCCCCGGTACGCCGGCAGAGTAACGCCGTTACGAGTTTCCGTACCGGAGCTGCGAGGCTTGGCGAACTGCCCTGCCATCCGCCCGACCTTCACAATCGGCACCTGCGCCGCATAGGTCAGTACGACGGCCATGGACAGCAGCGTCCGAAGCTTGCCCTGAATGTTGGCAGCTGTCACATCGGCGAAGGTCTCTGCACAATCGCCGCCTTGCAACATGAAAGCTTCACCGGCCGCGACGCTGGCCATCTTGGTACGCAACTTGTCGCACTCCGCGGCGAACACCAGCGGGGGGAGCTTGCGAAGCTTGTCGACCACCTCGGCAACCTCGTGAGCCGAGGAATAGTCCGGCTGCTGTAGCGGATGCAGTGCATGCAGTGCTTTCAGCGACGGGACCTGGCTGGTCAGGGACACGCAGACACTGTAGACGGTTTGGCATTGAGCCAGCAGCCGAGTTATCGGCCGCTGGACTTCTCCCCCCGAGAGAATGGCACGCATGGTGCAACGCAGCTTCGTCCTGGTTCCCGGCGCCGGCGGTAACGCCGGATATTGGCAGTTTGTGGAGCCGCTTATCCAGCAAGCCGGTTTTCCTAGCGTCGGCGTCTCATTGCCGAATTGGCCCGGCGCCAGCTTCGCCGATCATGCTGACGCCATCGTGGCTGCAGCCGGACAGGCGACCGAAATCACACTCGTGGCGCAATCGATGGGTGCCTTCAGTGCTCCTCTGACCTGCGAGCGCCTGCCGGTGGCAGAACTTGTGCTGCTCAACGCCATGATTCCGGCGCCTGGAGAGTCAGCAGGCGATTGGTGGGCCAATACCGGGCAGGCGGAGGCGATGCGTATCAATGACCTGCGAGAAGGTCGCGACCCCGATGCAGGGTTCGACCCCCAGACCCATTTCCTGCATGACCTGACCCCCGATGTGCTTGCGGCACTGACCGGGTCCGGCGACGAAGAACCCGCTGACTCACTCTTCGCGACGCCTTTTCCGCTCGATCAATGGCCGGACGTCCCGACTAGTGTTTTGGCGGGTCGCAATGATCGGTTCTTTCCCTTCGAGTTTCAACGACGCGTAGCTAGAGACCGTCTCGGGCTGGAGGTCGAACAACTCCCGGGCGGGCACTTGCTCGCTTTCAGCCAGCCAGAGGCATTAGTAGCGCGACTCCTTCGCGATCTGTAGGACACCCGCCGACTTGTCAGCGTGTTTCTGGACGCCGCAGGGGGGAAATGGGCTGTTCGCAACGGCCACCGAACAGATCGGGAGCTTCATGGACGGCATTACCTTCATCGGCACCGCGACCACGATCGTGCGTTTGGGCTCCTTTGCGGTGCTCACCGATCCCAATTTCCTGCATCGGGGGCAGCGAGCGTACCTCGGCAGGGGGCTATGGTCGCGGCGCCGTACTGAGCCAGCAATGCAACCGGCTGACTTACCGGCGCTCAATGCCGTCGTGCTCTCACATTTACACGGTGATCACTTTGACCGGATAGCGCGCCGGCAGCTGGACCGTACGGTTCCGGTAGTGACCACTGAACATGCGGCAGCTCGACTGCAGCAGTACGGGTTCGCCTGTCATGGCCTGCAACCATGGAACACATACGAGCTCAGCAACGGCGATGAGTCATTGACTGTCGAGTCACTGCCTGCCGTGCACGCCTACGGTGCGCTGGGCCGGCTGTTACCGCCCGTGATGGGCTCGCTGCT
>JBKPEY010000353.1:0-1455 GCA_046744405.1 Actinomycetota bacterium | reverse complement strand
CCGGATAACGCAACGACGGCCGACAGCGCATTTACTTCATTCAACACGCTAATGGAATGGTTCGTTAACTCAGCGGCAGCGACGAGTGCAGAAAGGCAAGGAGTCATCACAGCAAATCGCCCTGGACTTGCTGCAGCTGCGGTGATCTTACATACGGACGGCTCACTGGGACGGTTGTGGGCCGACCCGCCGCAGTGGTGGGCGATTTGACGTGGTCAGCCTGTCGGTGCCGCAACTTATGCTGTGGCAGTGCCGGGTGATGAAGAGGCCGGGGCCCGGACGTGGGGTCTGATGGGTGTGCCGTCGAGCGTTGCCGCCCACTGGCCGGGCATCGAGCAAGGTCCCGCATCGCTGCGCGAGGCTGGCCTGTTGGGCACATTCCGCGCTCACGGAGTTCGAGTCGCCGATCATGGCGACCTGGCCGTTGCCCGATGGACCGCCGAGAGGACCGATGGGCGGCCGAACGCATGGCGGCAGGTTGTCGAGGTGGTCCACGCTGCCCGGTCCGCCATCTCGGAGGTGCTCGCTGCGGGTCAGGCACCGTTGGTGCTCGGCGGAGAGTGCACGTTGGCCATCGCCCTAGTGGCTGCCGCGGTTGGGCGGTACGGCGAAGTTGGTTTGCTCTATGTGGACGGTGGCCAGGACCTCATGATCCCGGTAGATCATCCGCGCGAACCGATTCTCGACGCTATGGGCGTCGCGCACATGCTCGACCTGCCCGGCTGCGTTCCAGAGCTCGCCGGCATCGGCTCGCGACGGCCGCTGCTTCAGCCCGCTGACGTTGCCTTTGTCGGCTTTGTCGGCGACGAAGAGGATGTGCACGGCTTGGTGCCGGCACCGCGGCTGCCGGGTGCGGAGGTGATCGCCAACCCGGTTGCCGCTGGTCGACGGGCGTTGACAGCGTTGCCCCATCGACATCTCGTCTTGCACTTCGATGTCGACGTTGTCGATGCTCTCGACCTGCCCCTAGCCGACATCGCCACCTATGGGACCGGCGTGCAACTGGACCATGTCGCGCCGCTGCTTGGGACTCTTGTTGCCGACCCCAGAGTGGTCGGCATGTCCATCGTCGAAGCCAACCCGGATCACGACCCAGATGGAACCTCCATCCGTCGGCTTCTGGCAGTGATCGCGGGAGCGCTTGCCGCTGCGGACTAGGAGTATCGGGTGCGCCATTCCCCACTGATTGGAAGCCTTGGCGAGTCAGGTCCTCTATTTGTCTTGCGCTATCAGGTCTTACATGCGATCTACCTCTCGCAAGGCGACCGATCAGTGGCGCATGCCGGCGTAATGCTGGGCCAGCAGGTCCCCGGCGAAGTCGCGGCGCAGGTCGCGCCACACGGAGTGGATGTGATTGGCCTGGTCCTGGGTGTTGTCGTACTCGATGAGCAGGCTCGGACCGCTGAGCGCGTAATAGTGGCCGGCGCCTCGCTCGACCGGCCCGGCCCACCCGAA
>JBKPEY010000012.1:0-15086 GCA_046744405.1 Actinomycetota bacterium | reverse complement strand
GCGCCCGCAGGCATCAGCGGTGAGCTGGCGCAGCAGAGGGTTCAGCGACCCTCCTCCGATCATGTGGACTTCGTCGACGGGTTTGTTCGTCAGCTGCTCGCACAGATTGATGGTGCGTCGGTACGTGAGCGCAAGACTCTGCAGGATGCAGCGGGTCACTTCGGCGGGTGTCGTGGGGGGCGTCATGCCTGCGTCGGTGCAGCGCATCCGCACCGCACCCAAGACGTCTTCACTGGAGACGAGCTCCGGAGAGCTCACGTCGAAGGCTGCATGTAGGGGACCAACGCGCGCCGCATCCTGCAAAAGTGTCTCGATCGTGACCCATTTGCCGTGGTCATGCCACTGGCGGATTGCTTGTTCGAGCAACCACAGACCTGTGAGATTTCGCATGAACAGTGTCGTGGCACCTAGTCCCGCCTCGTTCGTGAATCCAGCAGCCAACGCATCGGCTGTGACGATTGGAGCAGGTAGCTCGACGCCCACAAGCGACCATGTGCCTGAGGACACAAACGCAGTGCTCGGGCGAGGAGAAATCGCTGCTACCGCAGAGGCCGTATCGTGGGACGCGACGAGCACAAAGGGCCATTGATCGCGGGCGCCGATCCTCACCGCAAGCTCTTTGTGAAGCCGGCCGACCACAACTCCGTTGTCCACGACGGGCGGCAAGATCGAAGGGTCGACGCCGACCGCATCCAACAGTCCGATGTCCCAGCTGCTGGTGCGAAGGGACACCAGGCCTGTCGTGGAAGCTATGGAGCGCTCCGCCGTACGGACACCGGTCAGCAGCGCGCACCACAAGTCAGGCACTAGCAGCGCCCTGACGTCCTGCGATCTGGCGGCCGGGCCGGCGGACTCGACGATGTCGCGGATCCGAAACACAGTATTGATCGGCTGTGGAAGCACACCGCTGCGCGTAAAGAGCTCTGCCGCCCCTAGACGCTTGATCAAGGGCTGTGCAGTCTCCGAGCCGGCAGCGCGGTAGTGCTGAATTGGAGCCAGCAGCTTGTTGTCGTTGTTGAGGAGGCCGACATCCACCCCCCAGGCTGTCACCCCGAGGCTGCTGGCGACACCGTCCAATTGAGCGGCAGCGCGTTGCAGACCAACAACGGTCTGTGCAAAGAGCTTCTCGGCGTCCCAATGCAGGCTCCGACCGCCGTCCAATGGCTCATTGCGAAATCGGTGCACCTCGGCCACGTCGAGTCGGCCATGCTCAAGGCGTCCGACCACGACTCGGCCGCTGGTAGCGCCCAGGTCGACGGTCAGATAGCCGCTCATCTGTGATCGTCAGACAGCGGTATAGGCACCATCGATAACAATGCTTTGGCCCATCAGATAAGAAGACCTGGCAGAGCACAAGAAGACAACGAGCGCTTCAAGATCATCCGGTTCGCCCATTCGTCCGGCCGGAATCATGTTTCTCCACCGCTCGGCTAGCTCCGGATTGGCAGTCGTGAACTGCCGCGTCATCTCCGACAGCATGTAGCCGGGCGCGATCGCGTTGACGCGGATTCCTAGCGGCGCCCACTCCACCGCCAGGGCCTTGGTCAACATCTCAACACCGGCCTTAGACGCATGATAGGACGCTTGATGTTGAGGAAGGTTCACAACTTGTGCCGACATCGATGACACGTTGACGATCACGCCTCCCGTGCCAGCTGCATTGCAGGTCCGTGCGAGCGCCTGACAGCACAGGAACGTACCGGTCAAATTGATCTCGATCACCCGCTGCCAGGACTCCTTCGAGACATCGATGCTGTCTTCCCAGACCGTGACGCCGGCGGCATTGATCAGAATGCTCGGCGAACCGAGTGTGCGACCAACTTCACCAAACGCTGTTGCCACGCTGCCGTCGTCGGTAACGTCCCCTGTCACTCCCAGACTCTGCACGCCGAACTCGCGCTGCAGGGTCTCCGCACTGGTGTTGACCTCCGGGAGCACGTCGAGCAAAGCGATCTTGACGCCCCACTTCGCAAGCCCGTGAGCCATGCTCAATCCGAGCCCGCGAGCTCCCCCGGTGATCACCCCCACCTGACCTGCCAGATCCTCAAACACCTTCGTCCAATCCGTACGCCGACATGATCAGCTAACCGAGGTCCGGAAGCCCATTTCAAGAACGCGGCCGCACCATTTCTTCCACCAGCGACTTCGAGCTCGGCCCCGGCTGAGTCAAATCACTGGTCCACTCCAGCGCGTCGTAGGGGCATTCCTCGACGCAGATGCCGCAATACATACACAGCGACCAGTCAATGGCGAAACGATCAAGCACATTTCGGGTACGGTCCCGAGCTCCGGGTGGCAGGCCCTCCACCGGCTCGGCATGCGAGTCAATACTGATGCACCAGCTCGGACACTCCCGCGCGCAGATCATGCATGAGGTACAGGCCGGTTCGATCAACCGGATCCATCGGTGGGACTGCTCTGCCAGGTTCACGTATGCCTCCGCCGTACCCTGCCACCGACGGCCGAGTCCGCCACTTGGGCAGGGTCAGCCGCCGGTTGGGAGGAATCCCGATCACCCCAGATCGCGGGCTCAGGGACGCCGGGAGGCACCATCCGTCGGTGGCTCGCCGAGCAATCGGACTCACCTGGCTCCTTGGCTCCAGGCCAGTTCATTCCGGTGCGCGCCGCCAGCACCTCATCCTTGCGCAGCGGCGTTCCTTCAAACCCCGCGCTGAGTAGTAGCCGGCGGCGCTCACCGCCCACGAACTCGACACCGAACAGCTCCGCTACCTCACGCTCATGCCACGCAGCGCCGGCAAAAACACTACGGACCGTGTCGATCCGTGGATCATCGCGCGGCAGCAAACAACTCAGCATCCGCGGCTTCGCCTCTGCTGCGAGATTCCGCAACACCAAGACGATCCGAAAGCAGTCCAGACGACCGATCTCGTCGACACAACCCAGCCAATCGAAATAGCCGAAACCATCCGCCCGCAGCGCCTCGACCGCCGCCAGCCAATCCTCCGCCGACACCTCGAGCGAGTCCGTCACGGCCGAACCCGCCCAACCATCTGATCCAGCACCGCTGACAGCGCCTCTGGCGGAGGTGGGCAACCAGGAACGTACGCGTCCACAACCAGCAACTGATCGACACCCTTGGTGACCGCGTACGAGTCCCAGTACGGACCTCCTGATGAGGCACAGGCCCCAAAGGAGATGACCAGCGGACGGCGCCCAGCCTGCTGCTCGCAGCCGTCGACAATCGCAGCGACCGCTGGAGCCAGGCGATCCGTCACGGTGCCGGAGACCACAACCGCCACCTGAGCCTGGTCGTCAAGTGTTGGCAGCGGCTTTGCAGCGGCGGCCGGGCCCGCATCCAATTCCAGCGCCGCATCGAATTCCAGGGTGCAGCATGCCAGTGCGACATCGAGTACCCATAGCGAGCCGTCGCCGTACCAGTCGACCCACCGCATGGCTCAACGGTAGTGCTGTGCTGGCTCGCTGCGCTCGCTCCCGCCCGATCAGGCCCGGGAGCGATCCGTCGTTTCATTCGGAGCAAGCCGCTGGATGACCAACGTCGAACAACTCATGAGTTCTCATGGGCTGAAAGTCCCTTAGGTCATAGAAAGGGCTGCCTATCATGGGGTTAATCGGCAGCCTCAGCGGAGATCGCAGCCACACGAACCCCCCTGACCCTCAACAGCGAATGAGGCACGCCACAGAAAGGAAGGCGCGCAGAGTAGTGAAGCAGGTCAGCACCCTCGACCGGGTCGTGATCCGGTTTGCCGGGGACTCGGGCGATGGCATGCAACTCACAGGTGATCGCTTCACCTCGGATTCGGCGGCATTCGGCAACGACATTTCAACGCTGCCGAACTTTCCGGCCGAGATTCGCGCGCCTGCCGGCACCTTGCCCGGCGTGTCAAGTTTCCAGCTGCACTTTGCCAACTACGACATCATGACTCCCGGCGACCGACCTGACGTCCTGGTTGCCATGAATCCCGCGGCTCTGAAGGCCAACATTGACGACTTGCCGCGCGGCGGCGTTCTCATCGCCGATGCCGCCGACTTCACCAAGCGCAACCTCGCCAAGGTTGGCTATGACAGCGATCCGCTCAGCGATGGATCGCTCGACAACTATCAGGTGCACGCGCTGGATTTGACCGGCATGACGGTGGAAGCAGTCAAGGAATTCGGCCTCACCCGCAAGGACGCGACCCGCGCGAAGAACATGTTTGCGCTCGGGCTGCTGTCTTGGCTCTATCACCGGCCGACCGAGGGCACTCTCAACTTCCTGACCACCAAGTTCGCCTCCAAACCCAATATTCGCGACGCCAACATCACTGCCTTCAAGGCCGGTTATGCCTTTGGGGAGACCACCGAGGTATTCGCCGTCACCTACGAGGTGGCCCCCGCGCCCATGCCGTCGGGAAAGTACCGTCAGATCTCCGGCAATCTCGCGCTGGCGTACGGGCTGATCACCGCCTCCAAGAAGGCTGGACTGCCGCTGTTCCTCGGGGCCTATCCGATCACCCCTGCCTCAGACGTGCTGCACGAGTTGAGCAAGCACAAGCGGTTCGGGGTTACGACATTCCAGGCCGAGGACGAGATCGCCGGGATCGGCGCCGCACTGGGCGCGAGCTTCGCCGGGCATCTTGGGGTTACCACGACCTCTGGGCCGGGCGCCGTGTTGAAGTCAGAGACCATCGGGCTTGCCGTGGCAACCGAGCTGCCTTTGATCATTTGTGACATCCAGCGCGCCGGGCCGAGCACAGGCATGCCGACCAAGACCGAACAGGCTGATCTGCTGCAGGTCATGTTCGGACGCAACGGCGAGGCACCCGTTCCGGTGCTGGCAGCTCAATCTCCTGCCGACTGCTTCCCGACCGCGCTGGAGGCGGTACAGATCGCGATCAAGTACCGGACTCCAGTGGTGATCCTGTCCGACGGCTACCTCGCCAACGGTGCGGAGCCGTGGCTGATACCTGATCTAAGCGACATCCCGGCGATCGACCCGCAGCTAGCCTCCGGGACAAACGCCACCGACAAGACCGGTCAGCCGATCTTTATGCCGTATCTCCGCGACCCGCAGACTCTTGCCCGACCCTGGGCGATTCCGGGCACCGCCGGCCTGGAGCACCGCATTGGTGGCATTGAAAAGGCCAGGGACACCGGAGCGGTCTCCTACGATCCGGCCAACCATGAGGAGATGGTCCGCACCCGGCAGGCCAAGATCAATGGCATCGTCCAGGACATTCCGGATCTGATCGTCGACGATCCAGCGGATGCAGATGGCCAGCACGCACGGGTGTTAGTGCTCGGCTGGGGTTCCACCTATGGCGCGATCGTCGCTGCCTCCCGTCGGGTACGCAAGTCCGGCCGTCAGATCGCCTATACCCACCTGCGGCACTTGAACCCGTTCCCTGCCAACCTCGGTGACATCTTGCACAGCTATCACCGCGTGATCGTTCCCGAAATGAACATGGGTCAACTGGCGCTGTTGCTTCGGGCGAAGTATCTGGTGGATGTACGCAGTTACTCTCGGGTTCGCGGGCTGCCGATCTCGCTCAGCGAACTTGCCCGTGATCTTGAAGCCGAGATCGATCAACTGGAAGGAACCAACCCGTGACCGCCGTCGATCAGCTGCATTCGGAGCTTGATCACCCTCTCGACCCGAACGGCATGAGCTATCGAGGACTTGCCGGTGTACCACTGTCGTTGGAGCCACTGAACCGCAAGGACTTCGCCAGTGATCAAGAGGTCCGTTGGTGCCCTGGCTGCGGCGATTATGCGGTGTTGGCCGCTTTCCAAGGGTTCATGCCCGAGCTCGGCATCAAGCGTGAGAACACCGTAATCGTTTCCGGCATCGGCTGCGCGTCGCGTTTCCCTTACTACGTGGACACCTACGGCATGCATTCGATTCACGGTCGCGCCACCGCGATCGCCACCGGTGTTGCCACAGCGCGCGAGGATCTGGCGGTCTTTGTGATCACTGGTGACGGTGATGCGCTCTCCATCGGTGGCAATCATCTGATACATGTGCTGCGCCGCAACGTAAATCTGACCATCTTGCTGTTCAACAACCGGATCTACGGGCTGACCAAGGGTCAATACTCTCCCACCTCCGAGATCGGCAAGATCACCAAGTCAACACCGATGGGGTCCCTGGACAACCCCTTCAACCCCGTTTCGCTGGCGCTTGGTGCCGAAGCGACGTTTGTTGCGCGGACCATCGACTCCGATCGCAAGCACCTGACGGGAGTTCTGAAGGCGGCCGCCGCGCACCGCGGCAGCTCGCTGGTAGAGATCTATCAGAACTGCCCGATCTTCAACGACGGTGCATTCGATGCGATCAAGGATCCGGCGACCTCGGTGGATGCGATCATCCCGCTGAATCATGGCCAGCCGATCCGGTTCGGCGTCGACGGGCATCTTGGCGTGGTGCGGGAACCGCAGACTGGCGCCTTTTCAGTCGTCGAGGTCGCTGATGTCGGTGAGAGTGCGCTGGTCGTCCACGACGCTCAGCTGGCTGATCCGTCGTTCGCGTTCGGGCTCTCTCGGCTAACCGATGCAGGGGTGTTGCATCGCGCACCGATTGGCATCTTCCGCGACGTCGAGGCACCTACCTACGACGACGAGGCGCGCAACCAGGTGGCCCTGGCGGCCAGCCTGGGCAACGACGATCAGGCTCTCCAAACGGTCATCAACGGTGGTGATATCTGGACCGTCCGTTAGGTTGCCAGGGGCGAGCGCCGGACGGCCGCCAAACGTAGTCGTGGAGCCGGCAAGTTGCTCAGTTTTTTCGTGGGCTGCCCGGCTGACTTGCTCGCTGACTAAAGTTCGCAAGGACGACCCGTCAGGAGACGATCCATGAGCTCGAACAACCCGTACGGTGCTGAATGGTCCGAAGGGGGGCCTCAACCACCCATGTCAGGACGAAGGGCACGTTCTGAACCGCAGCCGGCGCCGTACGGGTATCCACAGCAAGAGGGCGCTGGCTATCCGCAGCAACCCGCCGCTGGCGACCCGGATACCGGCTCAGGCTATGCGTTTGGACCCTTCGCTCCTGACGATCAGCAAACCAGATGGGCAGGCGCACCACAGGCCGATCCGTACGGAGGCCAGTACGGCCGCGGTGGTCAGTACGGCTCTGGAGGTCAGTACGGCTCAGATGAGCAGTACGACCCCGGTGACCAGTATGGCCCCGGTGATCAGTACGGCCCCGCACCGATGCGACCGAGCCCGCCGTCGAATAACAACACCAAGATCTTGATCATTATTGGTGCAGCAGCGCTAGCGGTTCTCCTGATCGCCATCATTGCGGTGGTCGTCGCGACGCGCGATAACCCCAGTGCAGACCCGCAAGGTGGCCAAGGGAGCCAGCAGACCAATCCATCGCAGAGCGGCGCACCGCAGCAGGCGTCGCGGCCCTCCGACGCGGTGGCGGCATACCTGCAGGCTCTCGCCACTGGTGATGCAACTACTGCGCTGTCCTACACCGCCGATCCAGCACCCACCGGGGTCTTGTTGACCAATGAGGTGCTCGCCAAATCCCGAAAGCGTGCGCCGCTGACTGACATCGACGTACCGGTTGTCGAAGATCAGAATGCGAAATCAGTTTCTGCCCGCTACACGCTTGGCAAATCCGATGTCAGCGAGTCCTTCGATGTGGTCAAGGTCGGCGACATCTGGAAGATCAGCCGGGCGGTCAAGGATCTTGATATCTCCTCCATCGTGGACGGGTCGGTTCCGGTCAAGATCAACGGCGTGAAGGTGTCGGAGAAGTCAGTTGCGGTCCTGCCTGGCTCCTACGCTTTCACCACTGGGTTGCCCTATGTCGGTTATGGGTCGAAGAACGTGGTGCTGGTAACGAGCCCATACGTTGAGGCCGACACCTATCAGATTCAAAGCCAGCTCAGCAAAGCCGGTAAGAAGGCAGTCATCTCGGCGACAAAGAGAAGCTTCAACAAGTGTCTCCAGCAGCATTCGCTCAGTCCCAGCAATTGCCCGCAGAAGTTCGATTCCAAGTACAGCTACAAAAAGGGCACCATTACCTGGACGCGGGCCAGTGGTGATCCGTTCCGGAAAGCCAAGGTCAGTCTGAGTGGGACGCAGGCTCGCGTCGAGGTGCCGATCAATCTGAAGCTTTCAGGAAGCTGCACCTATCAAGGCCGATCTGGCAACTGCTCTGGAACGCTTACCGGAAAATCGATAGCCGTCGCCAAGGTGACAGGCCAGCCGCTCAAGGTCAAGTGGTCGTGACAGTCGAGTAAGTGGCTACCGGTCGGTAGCATGTGCCGGGTGACTGAGACCTCTGCTGCTCGGAGACCTGCCATTGACTTTTCCACGTTCGACAACAGCATTCGCATTCAAGATGATCTTTTTCGACATGTGAATGGGACGTGGCTTGATACCACTGAGATCCCAGCCGACAAGCCGCTAACCGGTGCTTTCATGGAGCTGCGCGACCAGGCCGAGGCGGCGGTTCGTGACATCATCACCACCCTCGAGGCCGGTGAACCTGGCTCGGATGAGGCTCGGATCTCCGACCTGTATGCCAGCTTCATGGATGAAGAGGCGGTACAGCAGGCGGGAGCGACTCCGATCTTGCCTTTGCTGGACTCAATCGATGCCGTGGAGACCGTGCGAGATCTCACCCGGCTGGTGGGTGGTTTCGCGCGTCGGGCGGTGGCTGGGCTAGTGGCTCTCCAGGCCGAGCCGGACCCTGGGGATCCCAACCGGTACGTCATGTTTGCCGGACAGGGTGGACTGGGCTTACCCGATGAGGAGTACTACCGGCTGGATGAGTACGCCGACATCCGGGCCCAGTACGTGAAGCACGTGGCTGCATCTTTTGCGCTGGCTGGCATCGAGGATGCGCACGTCCAGGCGCAGCAAGTCTTTGATCTTGAGAAAAAGATCGCCGCGACGCACTGGGACAAGGTGAAGTGTCGAGATCTGCGGCTGATGTACAACCTGATGAGCCTCGATGAGTTCACCGCCAGCTGTCCGGGGCTGCATTGGCGAGAGTTTCTCGATGGGGGCGACATTGCCGAGTCGAAGATGAGTGACCTGGTGGCCATGCAGCCATCATTTTTCTCCAAAGTATCGACGTTACTCACCGATGATCAGCTGCCGGCGTGGCAGGCCTGGGCACGCTGGAGGGTGATCAATTCGCTGTCGCCATATTTGTCGAGCGACTTCGTCGAGGAAAACTTTCGTTTCTATGGCACCGTGCTGTCGGGCACGCCGAAGCTTCGTGAGCGCTGGAAAAGAGGCGTTGCCCTGGTGGAGGGCTCGGTCGGTGAGGCCGTCGGCAAGATCTATGTGGAGCACTATTTCTCCCCCACCGCCAAGGAGCGGATGGATCAGCTGGTCGACAACCTCATCGAGGCCTACCGCCGCTCAATTACCGATCTTGACTGGATGACTGAGGAGACCAAGGAAAGCGCGCTCGCGAAGCTGGCCAAGTTCCGCTCTCACATCGGCTATCCGAACAAGTGGCGGGACTACTCCTCCTTGCTGATCACCCGAGACGACTTGGTCGGCAATGTCATGCGCGTGGCCGACTTTGAAGTGAACCGGGCACTGAACAAGATCGGGCAGCCGATCGATCGCGAAGAGTGGTTGATGACGCCGCAGACTGTCAACGCGTACTACCACCCGCTGAAGAACGAGATCGTCTTCCCGGCGGCGATCTTGCAGCCACCCTTCTTCAACGAGTACGCCGATGATGCGGTGAACTATGGCGGCATCGGGGCGGTGATCGGTCATGAGATCGGACACGGCTTTGATGATCAAGGTTCTACCTGCGACGGCGACGGCATGCTCCGCAACTGGTGGACCGACAAAGATCGCGAGGCGTTCGAGGAGCGGACCAAGGCGCTGGTCGATCAGTACAACGCCTTGGAGCCAGCGCAAGCTCCAGGACATCGGGTGAACGGTCAGCTGACGATCGGTGAAAATATCGGCGATCTTGGCGGACTGTCCATCGCCTTCAAGGCATACCAGATTGCCCACGATGGGAGCGGGGAGCCGTCGCTGGACGACTACAGCCCGGAGCAGCGGCTCTTCCTGAGTTGGGCCGCGGTGTGGCAAGCCAAAGTGCGTACCGAGATGTTGCTCCAACGGCTGGCCACCGACCCACACTCCCCGGCCGAGTTCCGCTGCAACCAGATCGTTCGCAACCTCGGAGAGTTCTACGCCGCCTTCGACGTAGCAGAATCCGACGCCCTCTGGCTTGATGAAGATCAGCGGGTCAAGATCTGGTAGCCACCCACTGGCGGGTTGTTGAGCTCCGCGACTTCGCCGACCAAGTCGCCGCTATTGCGGGTCCGGTCCGACCGGCGATCGTGGCGATCAATGGACACAGCTCGAGCGGCATGTCGAGCCTGTCACGGCGGCTGGCCAACACGCTGCCTGATTGTTCGGTACTGCACACCGACGACCTCGCCTGGCACCACGGGGTGTTCAGCTGGGACGAGCTGCTGATCAATGACGTGCTGCCGGCACTGCGTAACCGGCGAGCGTTGCAGTATCGCCCACCGGCGTGGGTGTCCCGGGGTCGAGAGGGTGCGATCACGATCGATCATGACCGGAACTTCGTGATCATTGAGGGCGTTGGGTCGAGTCAAGAATCGGTGCGGCGCCAGCTGGATGTGATCATCTGGGTGCAGACGCCGCAGTCGGTACGCGAGTCCCGCGACGCGGCTCGGGTGGCGGCGGGTGAGATCTCAGCCAGCTCCTACGCCAACTGGATGGCCGAAGAGAACGCCTATATGAGCACCGAGCGCCCATGGGAGCACGCCGACCTCATCGTCGACGGAGGCGGCTCCCTCGCTCATGATCAGGAGATCGTGATGGCGCTCAACGTTCCACCACTTCCATAGCTCTCGTCGGTATCCCACGCTGCGTGGGATGTTCACGCTGTGCATGGCGTGCATGCCATGTACAGCGTGAAGTACCTAGGTACAGCTCCCAAAAAGTTCTCCACAGATCTGGTGGAAGGTGGTTCCGCTGGCTTTGGCTGAGACTCCATGGTTGCTCCATGACCCAGACGCTCGGACAGATCATCGAAGCAAACCGCGGTATCTTCAGCCGGGCCCAGGCTTTGGACTGCGGCGAAACCGATCGCACCCTCGCCGCCGCAGTTCGTGATGGAGCGCTTGTACGCCTGCGCCGGGGCTTCTACACGCCGGCCGACATCTATGCGGCAGCAGACACCACATCCGCGAAACATGTGCTGCATGCCAGAGCGGCGCTGGCGGCTCAGCGTGGCAATGTCGCTCTCACAGGCGCGTCTGCCGCTGCGTTGCATGGCTTCGATATCTACGACACTTCTCTCGATCTGGTCCACCTCCTACGCCTGGACAAAGGCCCGACACGTACCGAGGCTGGCATCGTGCATCACGGAAGCAGACGCGACATCGAGGCGGAGCTTGGTTTGTACGAGGGCATCCTGGCTTCCGTTCCTGCTCGCGCCGTCTGGGAAGTGGCGTGCCGATCGAGTCTGGAGGGCGGGGTGGTTACCGCCGACTCGGCGCTTCATCAGATGCCAGAGCTACAGGAAGCGCTTGACGCATTCCATGACTGTTTCGCCTTGTTTCCGGGATCGGTCAAAGGGCGCACCGTGATGTGGCTTGCCGACGGGCGATCGGACTCGCCCGGTGAATCAGTGACACGCGTGCAGTACTACCGCCACGGCATTCCAACTCCCGATCTGCAGTTTGATGTCTTTGACGATCGAGGTGTGCTGATCGGGACCGCGGACTTCTACTGGGAGGACTGTCGGCATCTGGGTGAGTTCGACGGGAAGATGAAGTACCAGAAGCTACTACGACCTGGCGAGAGTCCATCAGATTGCGTCTTCCGGGAGAAGCGGCGCGAGGATGCGATGCGGGCGGACAGCCGCGGCATGTCGCGTTTCACCTGGGTTGATGTCATGCCTCGGAATGCACGACGCACGATGACCCAGCTCCGGGCCGCTCTTGATCAATCGCGACGGCTGTACGTACGCGGACGAACGATCATCGCGTGAAGGCCAAGCCGTACCCACTTTCCTCACGCTGTGCATGGCATGCACGCCATGTACAGCGTGAATATCCCACGCAGCGTGGGATGCTGACACCCAGTCAGGCGGTACGGGTCACGACGGTCGTGCAGAGGTCGTCGAGGGCCCCTCTAGCCGGGCCGTGCGGAAGTGGCTCGAGGAGGGTACGGGCGGCTTTGGCCCGCCGGCGGACCTCCTCGCGTGACTGATCAATGCAGCGGTGGCGACGGAGCAGGCCCAG
The DNA here is from genome assembly GCA_046744405.1 of Actinomycetota bacterium. Lineage (GTDB taxonomy): Bacteria > Actinomycetota > Actinomycetes > Propionibacteriales > Propionibacteriaceae > Microlunatus. Next base: position 2,856 of record JBKPEY010000012.1, on the reverse strand, counting down.
GACTTCGGACAGTGCATCGTCGTCATGCAGATCGGAGTCGAGCAGCTGGAGCAGCCGCTCGTCAGCCGAGTCGGTCGATTTGCGAGCCAACAGCGTCGGCAACGTCGAGATGCCCTCGCGAAGATCAGTTCCGGGCGTCTTACCCGTCGCGTCGCTCGTAATGTCGATGATGTCGTCGCTGAGCTGGAACACGACCCCAATCTGCTCGCCGAATTCAGCCATCACGCGCTGCAGGTCTGGAGCTGCATTCGAGATCTTGGAACCGAACAAAGCCGAAGTCGCGATCAAGGAGCCGGTCTTGTCGGCCACGACCCGTAAATAATGATCAAGCGGATCTGCTCCACTAGGCCCGACTGTCTCGGCGATCTGGCCCTGCACAAGCCGGGAGAAGGTACGCGCCTGGAGCCGCACGAATTCTGGACCAAGATCAGACACAATATCTGAGGCGCGCGCGAACAGCAGATCTCCTACCAAGATGGCGACGGTGTTGCCCCACCGAGAATTCGCGCTCGGTGAACCGCGCCGGATTCGAGCCTCGTCCATCACGTCGTCGTGGTACAGGCTGGCGACATGTGTGAGCTCGACAACGACCGCGGCCTTCACCACGTCCTCAGCTGCCTCGCGCGGTCCAAAGTAGGACCCGAGGAGCACCAACAAGGGGCGGAAGCGCTTGCCGCCCGCAGCGATGATGTGCTGAGCAGCCTCGGTCACCATGGCAGAGTCCGCCTCGGCGGCCTTGAGCAATGCGGCGTCGATCAGCTCAAGCTGAGAGCTGACCGAGGCTTCGAAAACCTCGTCTCGCGTTTGTTCAGCCAGCACCCTTCCTCCGTATACGCCTTAGCGAATGAACTCCCCCGCTTGCTGCGCGAGGGCCAACAGCGGCCCTGGAAATACCCCGAAGGCTACCGTCGCAACTACACCGACTCCGACGGCTGCCAGCGTGGTCCAGCCCGGTCGTACCACGCTAGTTACCATCTTCTGCGGTTCGGCAAAGAACATCAGCACGATCACACGAATGTAGAAGAAGGCCGCCACTACGCTGATCACGACCGCAACCACGACCAGCCACTGAATGCCGCCGCTCCAGGCGGCAGCGAACACCGCCCACTTGCCGACAAAGCCACTTGTCAACGGGATGCCTGCAAAGCTGAGCATGAAAATCGAGAAGATCGTTGCCGCCAGCGGCGAACGCCGGCCGAGCCCGACCCAGCTGTTCAGCAGGGTCGCCTCGCCTGTGGCATCCCGAACCATCGTCACCAGCGCAAACGCACCGATCGTCGCCGCCCCGTACGCCACCAGATAGAACATCACCGACGAGACGCTGGTCAACGAGCCAGGCGGGCTGCCGGTAACCGCCTGCGACGCCCCGACGAAGGCCACCATCATGAACCCGGCATGCGCAATCGAGGAGTATGCCAGCATCCGTTTCACATCGGTCTGGGTGATCGCCAGTACCGAGCCGACCGCCATAGTCAAGACGGCAATGATGGCCATCGTCGGCTGCCAATCCCAGCGATCGGCGCCCAGCCCAACATAAAACACCCGCATCAAGGCACCCACCGCGGCGATCTTGGTGCAAGCCGCCATGAATCCGGTCACCGGCGTCGGAGCACCGGCATAAACATCCGGCGTCCAGGAATGGAAGGGCACAGCGCTGAACTTGAAGAGCAGTCCGACGCCGAGCAACGCCATTCCCGCTAGCAGCAGGCCCAACCCTTGATCGCTGTTCCGTATCGCATCGTCGATTGCTGCCAAGGTGAAGGAGCCGGAATAGCCATAGATCAACGCGGCTCCGTAAATGAAGAAGGCCGAAGAGAGCGCACCCAGCAAGAAGTATTTGAGCGCAGCCTCCTGCGACAGCAGCCGCCGCCTCCGTGCGAGCCCGCACAACAGGTAGAGCGGCAACGACAAGATCTCCAACGCGAGAAACATAGTGATCAAGTCGTTGGAGGCCGGAAAGAGCATCATTCCCAACACCGCAAACAGGGCAAGAGGGAAGACCTCGGTGTGCTCCACACGGCTTCTGATCGCCTCCCGCTCAGCGAGAGTGCCAGGCACAGCAGAGGCCTGCGGTGCGAACACGCTGGCATTCTCGATCTTGGTTTCGGCAAACATCAACAACGCTGCGGAGCTGAAAATGATCACAATCGTCCACATGAAGTAGGTCGGTCCGTCCAGCGCCAGCGAATCGACTGCTACGACCGCTGGGTCTGCCGATGCCCAGTTCATTAGCGTGGTTACCAACGCTGCAGCCAAAGACACAAACGTGATGAGGAGCTGCACAGCCCGGCGGATCTCCCGAGGTGCAGCGCCCTCCGCCAGCACCCCAAGGCAGGCCCCGACAAAGATCACCAAGATCGGCGCGAGCAGGCCATACTCGATGTTCGGAGCCGTAATCTCCATCGGCAGCAGGCTGAAGGTGGTCATCAGCGGCCTCCTTCGGCAGTCACCCTCGGCTGCGGGTCGGTCACGCCAACATGCTGCATGGTGGCCTGTGTCGTTGGCTCGATGATGGACAGCAGCGGCTTGGGAAAGAAGCCCAGAACAAGGATCAGCAGCACTAGGGGTGCCATGGCAAGCCGCTCCCGCCCATTGATCTCAGTGACTTTTTCTTGCACCTCCGGATCAACCGCTCCGGTCATGGTTCGCTGATACATGATCAAGATGTAGAGCGCGGCTAACACGATGGCCAGTGTGGAAACCACGGCGTACGCCGGATGCCGACCAAAGGTGCCCGCCAGCACCATGAACTCCGAGACAAAGCTCCCTAGCCCGGGCAATGACAACGTATTGAGCCCCGCGAAGAGCAATAGACCCGCCAGCACCGGGGCCACCCGATCCACTCCGCCGTAGGCA
>JBKPEY010000446.1:0-6253 GCA_046744405.1 Actinomycetota bacterium | reverse complement strand
ATCCTGCGTGGGCGAAGCTACGCCCGATCGCCGTGGCCTTCGTAGTTTCGACTGCCGTCTTTCTCATCGCGGCCGGGAAGGGTTACTACCTCGCCGGAGCAGCCGTCCCGCTGGTCGCTGCCGGCTGCACGGCCCTGGCCGTCCGCTGGTCTACTCGCCGACTCATCGCAACGGGCGTCGTACTCGCCCTCTCCGCCGCTATCGCATGGCCGGCGTTCGTCCCGGTGCTCCCGGCCCGCACGTACGCGGCTTCTTTCTATCCGGCCCTCGACTCCGACCAGTTGGAGACAATCGGTTGGCCTGAGTACGCCGACTCAGTACGCGCCACGTTCGACTCCTTGCCTGTCGATCAGCGGGCAACCGCAGTGGTCTTCACCCAGAATTATGGGGAAGCTGGCGCTTTGGAGTGGTACGACTTTCCCCGTCCGGTGTTCAGCGGCCATAACGCGTTCGCTGCGTGGGGACCTCCACCCGAGGGCGCCGAGCCGGTGATCGTGGTCGGCCTCGAGGACCCGAGCGCGAGCTTCACCGATTGCCGGGCCGCTGCAGTGATCAACAACAATGTGGGCGCCGACAACGAGGAACGTGGTCGGCAGATCTGGATCTGCGCCGCCCCACAAGGCGGCTGGACCGAGCAATGGGCGCGCCTAGCCCATCTCGACGCCTGAAGCACCCAATACGCGTTTGAATCTCCTATGTGTTGTCAAGCCGCCAGGAGCGTGTCTGAGGCGGCGTTGAGGTGGCGGTAGATCTGGCGGGCAAGGTAGCGCTTGAGGCACCGGCGGATCTCTCGGAGGGTGCGTCCTTCGGCGGTTCGTTTCTCGACGTAGGCGCGTGTGGCGGGGTCTATGCGCATGCGGGTTACTACGGCCATATGCAGGGCGCGGTTCAACCGGCGGTCGCCGCCGCGGTTGATCCGGTGGCGGACGGTGTTTCCAGACGAGGCCGGGATCGGGTTCACGCCGGCGAGACTGGCGAATGCGGCTTCGGACCGGACCCGTCCGGGATGGGACCATGCGGCGAGCGTGACTGCCGCGGTGACAGGTCCGATGCCGGGTTGGTCAAGGAGCTTGCGCGCGGGGCTGGAGTTGAGGAGTGCGGTCATCTGCTTGGCGTTTGACGCGATCTCCTGGTCGGCAGCGAGCACTCGCTTTGCGAGTCGGACTGCCTCGGCTCGGGCAACTCTGGTCGCGAGCGCTTCCTCGCGAGTGCGCCATGCGGCGACCAGGGCGATCTGGCCGCCGGTGAGTGCCCTGCGGGCATCGACACCTAGCTCGGCCACGCGCAGTAAGGCGGTCAAAGCGTTGATCGCAGCGGTCCGTTCCACGCTGATGTGATCGCGCGAAGCGATGAGGACTCGCACCGCGGCGCGCACGCCGTCGTCGGTTCGAGGCCGACGCAGCTGCGCCAGGTCGAGAGGCAGAACGGCCTGTGCGATGCGGCAGGCATCGAGGGGATCGGACTTGCCGACGCCGCGGTTGGCCCGCGCGTTCATCCGAGCAGCCTCTGCGACGGAGTATCCCGCGTCGGCTGCGGCACGGGCCAGGCGGGCGCCGTAGGTGCCTACTCCCTCGACAACCCACAAGGTGTCCAGGTCACCACCGGTGCGGCGAGCAACCCAGTCGACAGCGCGCTGGAGTCCTGCACCAGTTGCTGGGAACTGTCCCTCATCGAGGACCTCGCCAGTGGGACAGGCCAAGATGGCCAAGGCGTGATTGCGGGCGTGGGCATCAACGCCGATGACGAACGGGTGGGTGTGCGCGACCATCGACATGGGTGATCGACGTTCCTTCCTCGTAGTGGGACATGATGTGCCGGTCACCAAGCGGCCGGCGCGGGTCCGGGAAGAGGTCACGTCGGGGCATATCTGTGATGGGCCACGACCCCTTGGGGTCGGGCAGTCTCCTGATCAGGTCACCGAGGTGGGCCGGACGGCGCCGGCCGCGATCCCCAACGTGGACAATTCAACCGGAAGACACCGCCGAGACGGGCCAATTGCTTCGAGAGTCACACGCCAGGCAACGCGACCGGAACCATCCTGACCAGCCAGTCCCAGACCAGCCACCCGCCACACTCACAGATTGCTTCGCTCGGGGAGCCGCCGTCTTCGTCGACCTCGTAGGACGGCGGCGCGCGATCCGGGCCGCGACATATGCTGAGGCCGTAGGGCCAGCTGGGTTCCGAGGTAAGTAGGCCGCTGATGAGCACCGACACCGCTGCCGCCGGTAGGGCTGTCCGTGACGTGGATGAGTCACAGGCGGTCCAACATCCCTCAGCCAGGCCTGGGGAACCTGAGCAGCCGCCGAGACGGGTGGATGCGGTTCCCGAAGAGTCAGCCACAGGATGGCGGATCCCGCTTGCGGTGCTAATCGGCGGAATGTTCATGTCCATCCTCGATGTGAGCATCGTGAACGTAGCGATCGCGACTATCCAGTCCGACTTCGGTGGCAGCACCGCAGACGTGGCGTGGGTGACAACTGCATACAGTCTCGTCCTCGGTGTCATCGTGCCGGCCAGCGCCTGGTTGGGTGATCGGTTCGGCCTTGATCGCGTCTACATGATCGCGCTGGCAGGCTTCGCCGCCGGGTCAGCGCTGTGTGGGCTGGCATGGAGCCTCAACAGCTTGATCGCCTTTCGGGTAATACAGGCGATTCCGGGCGGGTTGTTACCCGTGGTGACGCTGACGATGGTGTATCGCATCGTCCCTCGCCAGAAGATCGGCACTGCTATGGGGATGTATGGCCTGGGCATCGTGTTTGCGCCTGCCATTGGTCCAACGCTCGGCGGTTATCTCGTCGAGTACATGAGTTGGCGCTTGGTTTTTTATATCAATGTCCCCGTCGGAGTTCTGGGCCTCATCGCCGCCGCAATCGCATTGCCGAAGTTCACTCGTGCGCCAACCCGCCCCTTCGACGTCTGGGGCTTCATCACTGTGGCGACAGGCCTGGTGGCCCTGCTGTTGGCCTTCTCCGAGGGCCAGTCCTGGGGCTGGTCCAGCTATCGCGTGCTGATCTTGATCGTCGGCGGAGCGCTCCTGCTTGCCCTATTCGTCACGATCGAGCTGGAGGTCGAACACCCGTTGCTCAATCTGCAGGTGTTCCACAGCGCCGCGTACACGACATCGCTGATCATCATGGGCGTGATGATGACCGGGATGTTCGCCACGTTGTTCTATATCCCTCTCTTTTTGCAGTCAGGACAGGGCTATCAGGCGCTCGATACCGGGCTCCTTCTCCTGCCTCAGGCGCTCGTGATGGCTGTCCTGATGCCGATCAGCGGCCGCTTGTACGACAAGATTGGCCCGCGATGGTTGGTGGTGTCGGGTCTGCTGGTGGCCGCGTTCGGCAGTTATGGACTTGCCGGAATCAATCCCGATATGACGCGCACAGAGATCGTGTCGTGGATGTGCATCCGCGCCGCCGGGGTTGGCATGGCGATGATGTCGGTCATGACCGGCGGCCTCGCCGCGCTTCATCCTCAGCTGACGAACAGCGGAAGCGCCATCAATACCGTTGTGCAGCGGGTTAGCGCCGCACTCGGGCTCGCGGCCTTGACGGCAATGGCGACCGCCCAACAGGCGCAACTCGCTGAAGGTCGGGCGGATCTATTGCCAAGTGCGAGCAGTCAGGCTAACCACTTACAACTCCTGCAGCTCTTCGGGCTCTACCGGCGCACTCAGATCTCAGTGCTTGCTGACTCATATGCCAACGTGTTCATATTGACTGCGGCGTTTACCGCTGCCGCCGCGGTGGGTGCGCTCTTTCTTCGCTCCGGTCCGGCACCCCACGCTGACTCTGGCGCGGCAGTGACGATCGAGCCAAGTGCCTAGCGCCGTCCTCAGCGAATCGTCAGGGTCTTAAGCGCATCGGCGGCCTGACGGGCAATATCGGAATCGGCGTCGTTGGGCACTGAGCTGGCGGCCATGATCAAGGAGCCATCATCGAGTCGCACCAGCAGTGCGGTCACCGTGTCGTAGCGGCTCGCCAACTGGTCGACCGAATAATAGACCTGAGCCGAAAACAGCATCCCGGGCCGTCCATCGACTGCATGCTCATGCCAGCTGAGCCCTTTCAGTTCGGTGGGGTGATGATCAAAGATTGCATTGCTCAGCCGGTGCAGGGCAAGAGCGCCTTGGCTCTCAAGGTCGCCTTGGCTGGATTGGGTCACCCGGCCGAGCAGTACGCCGGATGACCAGTTGTGTTTGCCGTCGTAGCGACTGTGTACCGGGGCGCTCGCCCAAAACAGAAGATCGAGCACCCCGCTAATCGCCATCGGGTCGGGCGAAAGTACGTACGGGTCGCCGGGCATCGTCACCGAGGCCGGTCCGATAGTCGCCGTCCTGGTGCGTTCGTCAAGGTAGCCAACAGGATCGGTCCCTAGGCTCCCCACAGTGGGCACTCCACCCGAGCCACCTGGGACCCGCTGCCCGGAAGTGTTGGACTGGTTGGGCCAGATCGCCAGTCCGAGGCCGATCGAGGCACTGATGAACAAGGCGAATCCCAAGCCGAGCGCGGCGGCGATCCGCAGCGGTGATGCATGCCGCGAGGCATTGTCTTCAGCAGGCTCCGTCGAGATCACGAGCGGCGGCGGTGCGTGGACCGAGTCACTGGTGATTTCGGCCCACTGGCTGCCATCCCACCAGCGGTAAAGCCCAGAGGCACCGGCTGGATCTGGATACCAGCCAGGTCTCGGCGCCGCAGTCACTCTATGAGCCTATGCGTGCTTGCGAACAGCCGAGCTGATCCAGCTGGCGATGGATGCTGAGATCAACTTGATTACCGCTGGTCTTGTTCGCCGCGTCATACTGCACCCGTGATCTCCCGCGACCTCGCCGTGCGGCTGGCCCCTCATGTGTCATGGACGCCGGCCAACGGCGACATGTTCTTCATCCCGCGACCAGAGATCGCCGAGTCGGTCTTCATCGTCAGCGACATGGTCGTTGAACTGGTCACTTCGGGCGGGGAATCGCGATTCCACTTCAACGGGACAGTTGAGTGGGCGCTTGACTCAGTGGAGTCTGACGGGGTGGTGTGGCTTCCCCGGGAAGATCAGCTGCGCGAACTCCTCGGCGACTACTTCCTTTCACTTGATTCGTCGGCTGGCGGATTCGTGGTAACAGTCAGCGGCCCGGGGAAGGCATATCACACGCAGGCGGAGCCTGAAGCAGCCGACGCGTACGCACATGCTGCGCTCTATGTTCTCGGCGCTGAACGCCCCAGCCTCGTCAAGTGACCAGGATCAGAACGCACGCGGCATAAGCCCCGGCCAACATCGACGGCGCGTACGGGAATGCCTCCCGTTGCCCCTTGGCGAGTCGCAGCAGACCTACGCCTCCGCCGACAACGGTGCCGAGCAGCAGGCTCAACCACAGTAGGCTCCAGGAGCCGGCAGCGGCGGCGGCTCCCAGCAAGGGTGCGAACCGTACGTCGCCGAAGCCAAAACCGCCGCGGGAAATAAGCCAGACCAGCACGTAGAGCGCTCCGGCAATCGCCGCACCGACTACTGCCCGGGCCGCAACCCAGACGCTGCCGCCCAGCAGTGCAGACATCAATGCAGCGATCGCCATGGCCAGCCATGCGATCTGTGTCAGCCTCAGCGGCAGCCAGCTAGTACGTGCATCGATCGCCGCGAGCAATATCCCCAGGGTCGCAAGTACCGCCCACATCGGCTGGATGTAGTGCGGCAGGCTGAGCCAGCTGACCGCCGTTGCCAGCCCTGCCAGTACGGCGCAAACGAGCATAAAGCGGATGGTCGGAAGGTCTCGATACAGCAGCTTGTCGTGACCGCCGCCTGGTTCGGGGAGTCGTTGCAGCACCGGACGTACCAGCAGGGCGCAGGCCACTGCGATTATCAGGGCTGGCGCAATCGCAGCCAGCACCTGCATGATCACCCGGTGATCCTAGTGCCGCAGGAGCCGTGAAAATTGTGGCTTCGCAACGGGAAACGCATGAACGTCATGCCGCGTGCGCCATGACCGAGGACAGCTGGCGGCGGTAGCGCACGCTATCTTCAGCGCGGGCCGCCGCCGTCAGTCGAACGGTAAGCAGGAGGGAGCAGGTATCTGCACCGGATGCCAATTCGACCAGTTCGGGAGCTGCAACGCGGACCCGTGCGGCGATCGCCGAATCTTCCCAGCCCGCGCGATGCAGCCGGCCCAGCTGAACTCTTGCCGGAGCGGCAGGCACCATGATTCGTCGCAGAGCTTGCACATGCTGGTCGGAAACCTGAATCAGCCGGCGTGCTGTCTCGGGAC
>JBKPEY010000174.1:0-1480 GCA_046744405.1 Actinomycetota bacterium | reverse complement strand
CACCCGTCCAGCGCGTTTGACGGCAACCAGACCCGGATCCTTGGCCTTGAACCACTCAGCTAAGCCGCCGAGACGCGCCATAACTCAGTATCGGGTCACTGCCATCCGTCGTACCGCCTCAGTGAGGTGTTCTGGACTAGTTCCGAAGTTCAACCGGACAAAACCGGCGCCCTCCTGGCCGTAGTCCAGTCCTGGACTGAGGGCTAGGCGTCCTTGCGCTAGGAAGGCCTCGGCGGGATTGTCGCCAAACGGCAGCGCCCGACAATCCAGCCAGGCAAGATAGGACGCTTCCGGCGGATTCCACTTGATCATGGGAAGCTCAGCCGCCAGAAGATCACCAAGAAGCTGGCGGTTTCCGGCGAGCTGATCACGAACGGCGTCCAACCAGCGATCACCCTGGTTGAAGCCTGCCTCGGCAGCGATAACCCCGAGTATTCCTACTCGGTCGGTCAGCGATGGCACTTGCCGTACGGCCTGTCGGGCCCGCTCAGCTGCCGTGATCAACAACGCCGTCTTCAGCCCTGCCACATTGAACGCCTTCGACGCCGAGGTCAAGGCAATGCCGTGCTCTCGTGCCGCATCGGAGACCTCCAACCACGGTGTATGAGTTGCACCCTCAAGGACAAGCGGGGCGTGGATCTCGTCGGCGAGTACCCAGCAGTCATACCGTGCGCACAGTTCGGCGATCTGCTCCAGCTCGGTGCGCGGCAGCACCCGGCCAGTGGGATTGTGCGGATTGGTCAAGATCAACGCGCGCACCCGGCGGACCAGCGCGGCCTCTAGTGCTTCAAGATCAACAACGTTGCCAGGGCCGAGCGGCAGCTGCACCAACTGAACTCGCGCCTGCGGCAGCTCATCGAAAAAAGGTGGGTACGCCGGTGTAAAGAATGCCACCTGCTCGCCCGGTTGCAGCAGCACGCGGCACAGCTCGATCAGTCCTGCCATGACGTCTGGTACTAGCGTGATTTGATCTTGGTCGATCGTCCAGCTCAGCCGGCGCCGCGCGAAATTGGCGAATGCTGCTGGAAGCTGAGCCCCGGTCGGCGGCGTGTAGCCAAGATCATGTCGGTCGATCGCCGCATGCAGTGCGGCTGCGATCTCACTCGCCAGCGGAAAGTCCATTTCGGCGACGGTTGAGGCAACAACATCGGGGTCCTCGGCCGACCACTTCTCGCTACGCCGCTGATGCAGCGTCGCCACGTCGGATACTTCAAGATCAACGGCGGTGTCGGACACAGGCACTCCTCAGGAAATCCAAATCAGCAGCGCAACTCGTTGCGCAACGCTCTAAGGGTGCTTTCAGGCGGCATATCGCTGCGGTCACAACCTGCTCGAAATGGAGACGTCCGCTGACCTTTCGAGCTACGTTACTCCTGGGTAGGAGGCGAAAAGTTGACATTACCGCCGGAGGCCGGCGCTGAGGCCCAAGCCGCCATCCCGGAAGCCGTACTGGCAGGCGCCGGGCCGACGGAGGGCCGCT
>JBKPEY010000345.1:0-9950 GCA_046744405.1 Actinomycetota bacterium | reverse complement strand
CTGTCGGCCACAAGCCGCATTATGAAGATCGGTCTGACTTCGGATACGGTCAGCCCGACCGACCTGTCATCGATCGCGTACTGGAAGATCAGGGCGCGACTGCTTCGGGTGCCAGGGGTGGCCCAAGTCGCTATCTGGGGGGAGCGTATCCCGCAGCGCCATATCCAGGTGGATCCGCAGAAGCTTGCTGAGCACGACGTCACTCTGCGGCAGGTCATGGATACCGCATCAGACGCGGTCGAGGCAGGCCTCATGCGCTACACCGACGGCGCGGTCGTCGGCACCGGCGGCTTCGTCGAGGCCGATGGTCAGCGGTTCAACATCCGCCACGTGCAACCCATTGTTGGACCGGAGCAGCTAGGCAAGGTGCCCGTCGTCGAACGCGATGGGAAGGTGATCCGACTAGCCGACCTGGGTCAAGTGGTGATCGACCCAGGACCACTGATCGGCGATGGGGTTGTTGACGACGGTCCCGGATTGCTTCTGGTGGTGCAGAAGTACCGCGGCGCGAACACCGTTGAGGTGACCCGTGGCGTGGAAGAGGCCATGCTCGATTTGCAAACCGGGCTGCCCGGAATCACTGTCGACACCACGATCTTTCGACCAGCCACCTTTATCGAGATGTCGCTGAAGAATCTGCGTACTGCGATGCTGCTCGGCATCGCCTTGGTGGCCTTGATCATCATCGCATTCTTGTTCGAGTGGCGTACGGCATTCATCAGCTTGATCGCGATCCCGCTGTCTCTTGTGGCCGCCGTATTGGTCTTGGACGCCGCGGGGGCGACTGTCAACGTCATGGTGCTGGCCGGGTTGGTCGTCGCCATCGGCGTGGTCGTGGACGACGCCATCATTGACGTGGAGAACGTGGTCCGACGGCTCCGGGAAGCCCGGGCGTCAGGCAGTACGCAGTCGACGTTCAATATCGTGCTGAACGCTTCGGTCGAGGTCCGCTCGGCGATTACCTACGCAACTGTGATCAATGTGATTGCCGTGGTGCCGGTGCTGTTCCTGGAGGGCCTGTCCGGGTCGTTCTTCCGCCCGCTCGTGCTCTCCTACGGACTGGCGGTGCTGGTTTCCATGGTGGTAGCTCTGACCGTGACGCCCGCCTTGTGCCTGCTGCTGCTGTCGCGCGGCAAGCTGGCCAGCAAGGAGTCGCCGCTCATGCGGGGGCTGAAGCGAGCGTATGTAGCACTCCTCGCACCACTGATCCGCAGGCCTCTCCCCGCCATCGCGATGACCGCCGTGCTGCTCATTGCCGGCCTAGCCGCGGTCCCGACTCTGGGAAGTCAGTTGCTGCCGAACTTTAAGGAGCGGGACTTCTTGATGCACTGGCTGACGCAGCCCGGCACGTCTGTAACCGAGGAGACTCGGGTCTCGATCTCGGCGTGCAAGGATCTCCGAGAGATCGAGGGGGTACGCAACTGCGGCTCCCATATTGGGCAGGCGTTTCTCGCTGACGAGGTTTACGGTGTGGACTTCGGTGAGAACTGGATCAGTGTCAGCCCGGAGGTCGATTACGACAAGACACTGGAAGAGGTGCACCGCACTGTCGAGGCCTATCCGGGGCTCTATCGCGACGTGCAGACCTATCTGCGGGAGCGCATCAAGGAGGTACTGACCGGCGCTAGCGAGTCCATTGTGGTGCGGATTTACGGGCCTGAACTGGCGACGCTGCGTACCCAGGCCAAGGCCATCGAGCAGCAGATCGGTGACATCCCGGGGCTCGAGGATGCCCATGCCTCGCTGCAAACCGATGTACCGCACATCCAAGTTGAAACTGATGTGGCCAAAGCTCGAGAAGTCGGTTTGACCGCTGGCGAAATCCGACGCCAGACATCGGCCATGATCGCCAGCGAGGAAGTCAGTGACATCTTCGCCGGTGGTCGGGCGTACGACGTCCACGTCACGGCGATTCCATCCGCACGTGACAGCATCACCGACGTCCAAAACATGCAGCTGGACACTCCGTCCGGCGGCAGGGTCAAATTGTCCGACGTCGCTACTGTCACGATGGGTCCAACGCCGAACGCCATCGAGCGCGCTAATCAGTCTCGGCGCATCGATGTTGGCGCCAATGTGGCTGGCCGTCCGCTGAACGAGGTAGTTGACGACGTCGAGAAGCGGCTCGAGGGAGTCACCTTCCCGCTGGGCTACCACGCGGAGGTGATCGGGGAGTCCACTGAGCTCGACGCCGCAGAAAACACGCTGCTCGTCTTTGGCGTCGCCGCTGCCGTAGCGATCTTGCTGCTGCTGCACATCGCATTCGGCAGCTTCCGGCCGGCTCTGCTGACCTTCGTCTTGTTGCCTATGGCACTAGTTGGTGGCGCGATCGCTGTCTGGATGAGCGGACGGGTGCTATCGCTGGGATCGCTCGTTGGATTCCTTGCCGTCTTTGGGATTGCCGCACGCAATGGCATCTTGATGGTCAGCCATTTCGAGCACCTCGAGCGCAAGGAGGGTGTGCGGTTTGGGCCGGATCTGGTGATTCAGGGCGCCAAAGAGCGCTTGGCACCGATCATGATGACCGCCCTGGCAACGGGCTTGGCGCTGGTTCCCCTCGTGGTCGCCGGCAGCATTCCCGGGCACGAGATCGAACACCCCATGGCGATAGTGATCCTCGGCGGCTTGGTGACTGCGACCTTGGTCAACTTGTTCGTGTTGCCGTCGCTGTATCTGGCGTTCGGCAAGAACAAGCGCGAAAAGCAGGCTGCGCTCGCTGAAGCCCCGGCCACTGCTGGTTGATCTTGTCGTGTAGATGTGCCCGGGCGGGCTAGGCAAACCTGCGCTTGCTAAGGCGAGCAAGTGCCGTGCAGAGATGGTGCCGTTTCAAGCATCTTAAGTTTGCTACGCCCGCCCGGGCACCTCTCCACGATTATTAGGCCGGCTGTACCCAGCTTGCGCACGCTGTACATGGCATGCACGCCAAGTACAGCGTGAGAATCCCGCGCAGCGTGGGATGTTGACGCTACTCAAATGCGTTCAGCCGCCGAGGATTGGGCGGGCTACTTGCGCTGGGAACGGTAGTAGGTGATCAAGGACTGGGTCGAGGAGTCTTGTTGGGCCAGGGCCTCGTCATCGCCGGCCACGGCCGGGTGTATCTGCAGGGCAAGCTGCTTGCCGAGCTCAACGCCCCACTGATCGAAGCTGTCGATGCCCCACACCACGCCTTCGGTGAAGGTGATGTGCTCGTACAGCGCGATCAGTTCGCCTACGACGCGAGGGCTCAGCTCTGAGGCCATCATCGATGTAGTTGGGCGGTTACCTGGGAAGACACGTGCCGGCACGATTGCTTCGGAGGTTCCCTCGGCCCGAACTTCGTCGGCTGTCTTGCCGAAGGCTAGCGCCGCGGTCTGTGCGAAGAAGTTGGCCAAGAACAACTCATGTACGTCGTTGTCGCCGTCGACCAGCGGGTACGCAGGGTTCGCCACAGCAATGAAGTCTGCCGGAATCAGCTGCGTGCCCTGATGGATCAGCTGATAGAAAGCGTGCTGGCCGTTGGTGCCTGGCTCTCCCCAGAACACCTCACCGGTCTCCGTAGTGACCGGCGAACCGTCGTAACGGACGCTTTTGCCGTTGGACTCCATGGTGAGTTGCTGCAAGTATGCCGGGAATCGATGCAGCAACTGCGCGTACGGCAACACCGCATGAGTCGCGGCTTTGAAGAAGTTCACGTACCACACATTGAGCAGCCCCATCAGCGCTGGGACGTTGCTGGAAAACTCGGTTTCGGCGAAGTGCCGGTCAATGACGTGGAAACCTGCGAGGAAGTCGGCAAAGTTCTCCGGTCCGATGGCGACCGCGACCGAGGTACCAATCGCGGAATCCACCGAGTATCGGCCGCCCACCCAGTCCCAGAAACCAAACGCGTTTTCCGGATCAATGCCGAAGGCAGCGACCTTGTCCAGCGCTGTCGACACCGCGACAAAGTGCTTGGCCACTGCGGCTTTTGCCGCCTCATCTCCCTCGTCAATAGCACCGGAGGCACGTAGGCCGTCAAGAAGCCAGGTACGAGCGAGCCGTGCGTTGGTCAGCGTCTCCAACGTCGTAAAGGTCTTGGACGCAACGATGAACAGCGTGGTCTCGGGATCAAGATCTTTTGTCTTTTCCGCGACATCAGTCGGGTCGATGTTAGAGATGAAGCGTGCCTTCAGACCCGGTTTGACGTAGGGCTGCAGCGCTTCGTATACCATCACCGGACCAAGATCAGATCCGCCGATGCCGATGTTCACCACCGTAGCGATCGGCTGGCCGGTGACGCCGACCCATTCGCCGCTGCGTACCTTATCGGCGAAGGCATAAATCTTGTTGAGCACACTGTGCACCTCGGGGATGACATCAACGCCGTCCACGATCAAGCTGGAACCCTCGGGCGCCCGTAGTGCCGTGTGCAGCACCGCCCGGTCCTCGGTGACATTGATGTGCTCGCCCGCCAGCATCGCATCTCGGCGATCCGCCAAACCGACCTGATTAGCGAGATCAACGAGTGCATTCACAATGTCGGCATTGATCAAGTTCTTCGAAAGATCGACCAGCAGATCGCCTGCTTGAAACGTGAAGGACTTTGCCCGCGATGAGTCCGCGGCGAACCAGCCTCGCAGATCGGGCTGCAAAGATTCGTACAGCGCCGTCAACCTTGCCCAGGCCGGAGTCGTCGTCGGATCTACAGGCTGGCTCATGGTACTTCCCCCTCCATCGTTGGCTGGTACCCGTCACACTACTGAGCCCTTCGGTAGCGTGCCAGACATGGATGCCCGGCTGGCCAGATCGCGAGCAGAGCAGGACCGTCCGTTTCCGCCGAGCGAGTCGGAGTTCCGCACCGACCTCGAGCGGATCCGTTTCGCGAGCGCCTTCTCGCGGCTAGCCGACGTTACGCAGGTAGTCACCTCAAAGGCGACCAGCGGAGTCGTGCACAACCGGCTGACCCATACGATCAAGGTCGCAGCGGTTGCTCGGGCGATCGCAGTGCAGTTGCTGCGCACTCACGATCACGACCTGCTCGGTGATCTTGGTGGTCTTGATCATGTCGTGGTACAAGCCGCAGCCAATGCCCATGATCTTGGCCACCCTCCGTTTGGCCATCTTGGTGAGCGGGTCCTTGATCGGCTGGCACGGGAGCGATTCGGCCTAGCCGACGGATTCGAGGGGAATGCGCAAACGTTCCGCGTGCTCACTGAACTAGAGGTTTTGGGACCCGCGGACCAAGGGCTCAATCTGACGGCAGCAACTCGTGCTGCCGTTCTGAAATATCCCTGGGCCTGCTTTCACTACCCCTATCCGCATCCGACTGACTGGCCGGTCCCGCCCCGCGGCGCTGGGCGCTCGCGCGGCAAGGGAGCGGCAAAGTTCTCCGCCTACATCATCGATCTGCCACAGATGCTTGAGGCGCTCAAGGCATTTCCAGACCTTCCGCCTGGCCGGCAAACTCTGGAGTGCTCGGTGATGGATCTTGCCGATGACATTGCCTACTCCCTCCATGATCTCGACGATTTTCATCGTTCGGGCGTGCTGCAGTTCTCACCGGTCTCTGGCGAATTTCGATCATGGGAGAACGGGCGGGCGGAGTTTGCCGATCTTGATGACGACGATCTAACCCAAGCGCGGCGCCGGCCCGGAGCGGGCCTTGAGCGGCTGCGGCGGCACCTGCAGAGCCGAGACGGCTGGATCTTCGAGGAGGATATCTTTGCGATCGCGGTCCGGACTGTCGGAGAGGAATTTGTCGACGGTGTCCTGGCCACGCCGTACGACGGATCGATGGCCGCCGACCGCGCCATCTCGGCATTTACCTCTCGGTGGATCGAGCATTTGATCAACTCGGTCCATCCCAACCTGCATCCTGCCGTCCGCTCCGGCTATGCCTCCATGGCTGCGCAGGCGTGGCACGAAGTCTCACTACTGAAATTCGTCAACCAGTACTTCATCTTGGACCGCCCAGATCTGGCAATGTTCCAGCGTGGCGAGGAACAAACCGTCGAGCACCTCGTCCTTGCCTTCGACGACTGGCTCTCTGATCGAATCGACGCCAGCCGCGCGCCGCGACGATTACTCGACCTGGTGAATGCGGCGACCATCGGATATACGAATGTCGCGAAGGAGCATCCCGAGTGGCTTAGCGGGGACGTCTCTGACACCGAGCTGGCGCGAATGGGCAGGGGTCGCGGGATCATCGATTTCGTCAGTGGCCTTACCGACGCTCAAACCATCGCGTTCGCTGCCCGGCTGAGTGGTGCGACGGGGATGCTGTGGAGTGGCAGCCTCTGACTGGCTTCATCAGCGATGCTTGTGGATGTGGAATTGATCGCAGAAGTGTGGCGCGGGGCGACCGCTGTCCAACCGCCACCGGCTCCCCTCGTCGTTGCCCTGGCTGCCGGAATTGCTGCCGCGCTCGTGCTGCCGCGGGCACTCTGGCCGTACATCCGGATGCTCATTACGATCACCCACGAGGGCGCCCACGGGGTGACCGCGTTCCTTACCGGCCGTCGCTTGCAGGGCATTAGGTTGCACTCGGACACATCAGGGCTGACCGTTTCGAGCGGGCGGCCGAGCGGCCCTGGCATGCTAGCGATGTTGGCAGCCGGTTACCTAGGACCGGCCATGGTCGGGCTGGGTGCGGTCGGCCTCTTGATCGCCGGGCACAGCCTGGCGCTTCTCTGGCTTTTTGTGATCTTGCTAGGACTCTTGCTGCTTCAGATCCGTAACTTCTACGGATTTCTCGTGGTTGTCGGCTGCGCGCTGGTCCTGATCTTGGTCAGCTGGTATATGCCGGCAGCCATGCAGTCCGGGCTCGCGTACGTGCTGACCTGGACATTCCTGCTCGCCGCACCGAAACCAGTTGTTGAGCTTATTCGACAACGCCGTCGGCAACGAACCCCCGAGTCAGACGCCGATCAGCTGGCACGGCTGACCCATGTCCCGGCCAGCCTGTGGGCGGCTGGATTTCTTCTTGTCAACTGCGCTGGACTGGTACTCGGGGCGGTCCTGCTGCTGCCAGCGCTGGCGGAGCTGGGTCAACGCGTCGCTGGGCAGCTTGCGGCTGCCTGATCGTCGTCACGCACCGCACAGCTGAACATCATAAAGGCTCTCATCCGCATGGGATGAGAGCCTTGATTGGTCAAGTCTTTTACAAGACGTTGCCACCACGCTGAGCGACCAGAATCAGTTCGTCGCGCATGGCTGGAGTGGCAGCGTTGGCTATTGCCCGGTTCAGCTCCCGGCGCGTCCGATTGATCTCCCGGTGGCTCTGGATGACCTTGCCGAGGCGTGACATCGCGAGCATCCTTTCGATCATTTACTTCTCCGATTTGAAGATGCCAGTGCAACGCTGGCCGGGCGCGAGATATTCCGGTTCCTCGTGGAGCACCGCCCGCACGCGCTAGCAAACCTGCGTTGAGTCGGGCGATCACGTGCGGTTCGTGGGTGGTGCGGTAACAAGCAACTTAAGTTTGCTCGCACGGGCGGGCGGCGCTCCACGATCAGTCGTCGATGACGGCCAGCGGGCAGTCCACGAACGGGGCGCATAGGCGCTCGTCGCGCCTCTGTTTGGCTTAGGCGGCTTGGCCGTACCGGCGATCGCTCAAGATGAGGCCGGCGCGTTCGAGCTCTGCCTCAACGCGGATTCGTTCGATGTCGCGCTCGAAACCGATCGAGTCACCGTCCAGCTCATGCTCGATCTCCAGCATCTGGCAGACCTGCCTCAGCAGTTTGTCGTACGCGAGCCGGTCACCCATCTGGTGGGCGGCAGAGCGATGGGCATCAGAACCGAGAATTGCGCGCAACCGTCTCAAATCTGCAGCGAGTTGCTCGATCGGCACCCCCTGCTGTCGACGCAGCTCCCGTACGGCCTGCCGATGCGCCGCCGCCGAACTGCGCCGTTCCCGCCACCGCCGCAGTGATTCGTCCCACCTTCCAACCAGCAGATCGTAGAAGACCACACTCAGAATCGGAACGAGCACCATGATGGCGACGGCAATACCACCAAGTACCACCTGGTACAAGTCCACCGCCATGAAATAACACTAAGTCGGGCCTGGTGGCTTCACAAGCCGAGGCACATAGCGTGAAACAGCCGTAACTTATCGCGCCAGGAAGCAACTTCGCGGTGACTGATCATCCACGACAAGTTGTCTTCCTCAAACGGCGCTGTGGTGGAACTTCAGCTAAGCGGTGCCGCTGTTGCCGTAAACCGAGACGTGCACGTGGTCCATGTGATTAGCAGTCGGTGAACCACGATCAGACATCGGGCGCCAGCCTTCCGAACTCCGCTGCACGGTCCAGATGTGCTGTCGATAAATGACCTCCATGGCGCCGAGGCTCTTGGCATTGGCTCGGACCCACCTCGCGATCTCCCAGCCGACCGTCGAGTCAGAGATCATGCAATCAAGGGCGCGGCCTTCTCCGTGGTAGCCGCTCGAGGTCCGACGGCCGAGGAAGCTGGTGATCTGCGGGTAGCGATGACAAAGAGCGCGATGGACACGGATCGCATCTGGGGTAAGGCCCGACTCCACCGAGGATCCGGACGGGCACGGGGCGCCCGATATGCCTCCGCTGCTGCTGCTAGGGGTCGGTTTTTTGTCCGAGAGGTACTCGTTCTTTACCCAGCGACCCTTGCCGCGGTAAGAGATGTATCGGAACCCGTCGGTGATGGTAGCGGTGACTGAGAGTTTGGTGCCGGCATCGGCGACCCCGACCACCGAGGAGTCCTCTTTCGGCTCGGTCCGAACATTCAGATCTGTTGTGGCGTATTTGCTGTCGATCACCTTGAGCTTGAGACTCCGGATCGGCGTGATTGTCTCCGATGCGGATGTCTTGGGCTTCGGGACGATCGTGACAGGCGGTCTTGTGGTACGCCGGCTGAGGTCTTGCTGCCGTGCGCCCGTCTCGATCGAAGTAGTCTCGACCGAAGACGCCTCGACCGATGTCGTAGCCGGTGCCGGGTAGGCGACCTGGGGTGCATCCCCTGGCATCACGGCACCTGCAACGCCGACCCCTAGTGCCGTTATTACTGCCGTCGGAAGCGCGATTCGCGCTGCACGTACGGCGATAGACGGCCGTATCGCCCTTCGTGGGCGCGGTCTAGACACGTGGTCTGCCTCCCCCGAGAAATGAGACCAAAGCGTTATCTTCGGAGGAGTCTAAACAGTTAAGTCACGATTGCCCAACCCCGGGGCAAGGTTTGGACAGGCAAATTTTCTTTTCCGAGGCGATATTCGCCGCTCAGGGCTCCCACCGTTGCCCGATGGGCGATGCCGTGACCACCCGAGGCGCCCGTGGGCTGCGCTTGTAGTTAGACACGAAAGGGCTGTCGCCGATCCAGAATCGCCAGGCCCGATCAGCTTCCACCGACACGCCAACTCGTGGCCCCACCATGATCATCTCGGGCAACTCAGCCGGACCCTCTAGTCTCACTGGTCCGTCACCTAACAGGTCGCAGCCCTTGTGTTGGGGGTGCAGATCAAGCGCTTGGGTGAGCCGGCCCGGACCGCGCGCAAGGTCACGATCACTGGCATGGCCACGTCGCGATCTTGCCAACTCGACTCCTTCGATTACCTCACCAGCCCGCATCAGCACTCCACAACCAACTCCTTCGGGCCCGCAGCTGATGTTTCCGGCCCAATGCATGCCGTAGGTGAAGTACAGATACAGATGACCTGGAGGGCCGAACATCACTGCATTGCGGGGCGTCGGACCACGAAAAGCATGGGAGGCCGGATCCGTGGTGCCGTCGTAGGCCTCCAGCTCGGTCAGACGAACTGCCACCGGCCCGTGTTGTATCACGGCACCCAGTAGCCGTGGCGCCACCTCCTCGACCGGGCTGCACAGGTCTGGAATCACTGGAGCACCTCCACGGTTCCCGCGGTGCCATCGACCCGTACCAAATCACCGGTTCTGAGCCGCATGGTGGCGTTGCCACAACCCACGACAGCCGGAATGCCCAACTCGCGGGCAACGATCGC
>JBKPEY010000061.1:0-5468 GCA_046744405.1 Actinomycetota bacterium | reverse complement strand
CGTGATCACCGAGCGACGCCCCAACCTGGTGACCGTGATTGGGCCTCCAGGCATCGGGAAGACCCGCCTGACCCGTGAGTTCGTCAGCCTGGTCGAGCCGTCCGGGACGCGAGTGTTGCGAGGACGGTCCCTCCCGTACGGCGCGTCTTCTGGGTACCGGGCGTTCAGCCAGCAGGTCAAGGACGTGGCGGGGATCTTCGAGAGCGATCCCCCTGCCGACGCCCGGGCGAAGCTGACCGCAGTCGTCACCGAGCTGTGCGGTTCCAGCGACGGCCCCGAGGTTGCGGACCACCTGGCCCTCTTGATCGGCCTCGGCGGAGACACGGTGGCCGATCGCCAACCGCTGTTCTTCTCGGCGCGCAGGTTCGTGGAGGAGCTGGCGAGCCGGCAACCGCTCCTGCTGGTGTTCGAGGACATCCACTGGGCCGACGCCAGCCAGCTGGACCTCTTGGAGTCCCTCGCCTCCCGGGTTCGCGACGTCCCCGTCATGTTCCTGGCCCTGGCCCGCCCCGAGCTCCTGGACTCCCGGCCGACCTGGGGAGCGGGGCTAATGTCGCACACCTCGATGCAGCTGCATCCGCTGTCCTTTGACGAGGCCCGGACGCTGGCCGGACATCTCCTGCCGATGCTCTCCGGGCTGCGGGGCGCTGCCGACCGCGTGGTGATCACGGCGGAGGGCAATCCGCTGTTCATCGAGGAGCTAGTGGCCTCGCTGGCCGAGCGAGTGGACGAGGCGACCGAGAAGCTCCCCACGAACGTGCGGACAACGATCGCCGCGCGCCTGGACACGCTTCCCGCCGCCGCCCGGGGTGCGCTGCTCGACGCGGCGGTGATCGGGAAGGTGTTCTGGCGGGGAGCGCTCCAGGCGCTCGAAGCAACCCGGTCGGCGGCCGAGCTGGAGGACGCCCTGGACATCTTGGAGACCCGCGACTTCATCCATCGGGAGTCGGGGAGCCAGATCCAGGGCGACCACGAATACCTGTTTAAACACATGCTCATCCGGGAGGTGGCCTACGCCACGCTCCCCCGGGCGGCTCGCAGGGAGCGCCACGCCGCGGCAGCCCGGTTCATCGAGTCGGCGGCTGGCGAGCGTATTGAGGAGGCCGCCGCCCTGCTGGCCCACCACTGGCAGGAGGCCGGCGACGTCAACCAGGCCGTTCGGTTTCTTCAGCTCGCCGCCGAGCACGCTGCCAATGGATGGGCGAAGGGTGAAGCCGTGGGGCTGTTCGACCAGGCCCTGAAGCTCGTGCCGGAGGACCAACCCGAACTGCGCCGAGCCATCGCCATTCGATCGGCCGAGACGCAGGTAGAGCTGGGCAATCTCGGTGCCGCAGCTCCGGCCCTCGACAAACTTCTGGAAGAGACCCAGGGCCTGGAGCGCCTGACGGTGCTGATTGACCGCGCCCATACTGCGCATTGGGCCATGGACGCTGAGGGCGCAACCCGAATGTCGCAGGAGGCATTCCACCTGGCCCAGTCCCTGTCCGCCGAGGAGTTCATCGGACCGGCGCTGGCGCTACAGAGCCTGGCCTCGAGCATGGCCGGCAACATGAACACGGCCTTCGAGCTGAGCGAGCGGGCCCTGGCGACGTGGATCCCCGACACCCGTCGGGCCGAACGCGCGCTGTGCCTCGACCAGATGGCCACGGACCGGTACTGGACCGGCCAGTACGAGCGGGCCTTGGAGTACGGGGAGCAGGCCATTTCCTTCGCTGAGGAGATCAAGAGCTCCGACTCGTTGCTCCGTACAGGGCCTGTCCACGCGCTCGCCCTGACCGGAATGGGCCGGCACGAGGAAGCCCTCCCGGCCTTCGAGGAGGTCATCGCCCGCGGACGTGACTTCGAGCTGGTGCCCCGATTGACGGCCCGCGCGCTCAACATGTCCAGCGCGCTGTACCGCGACCTGTTCCAGCTCGACGAAGCAACCCGGCGCAACCAGGAGGCCGCGGAGCTCGGTGCGGCAGCCGGCTTCGCCAACGCGGTGGTCCAATCCGGGATCGACCAGCTGTTCACCGACCTGGCCCGCGGCGAGGTTGGCCGGGCCCAGGCTCGATGGCCCGAGCTGTGGGAGCGGACTCAGAACACCAAGGGAACGCACCAGTGGCTCATGGCCGGGCGCCTGGCCGAAGCAAAAGCAGAGATTGCCCTTGCGAAAGGGGACCATGCCGAGGCGGCCTGGCTAGCCGAGAACGCCATCGACCAGTCGCGTGAGGTCCAGCGGGCCAAATACGAGCTGGCCGCGCGCCTCGTCCTGGGGCGGGCCCTCATGGCTCTCGGCCACCCCGAGCGTGGGCTCGACCAGCTGCGCACCGCGCTCGACGGCATCCGGCGGCTCGGTCACCCGCCGACGCTGTGGCGAGCATTGTCGATCTTGGGAACGGCGCTCGCTCAGACACGCCGGGATGACGAGGCGGCCGCGGCCGTGTCGGCGGCCGCCAACACGCTGCGCACCTTCGCCGCCACCTTGGCCCCGGAGCGGAGCGGGCCGCTCCTGGCAGCGGAGCCATCGCGAGAGATCCTCTCGGCCGCCGGCTCCAGCTAGGAAGCCCCCGAGCGGGACAATGTGGCGATCACCGGTACTTACTAGGACCGCTGCCGCAAGGCACCGGTACTTACTAGGACCGCTGCCGCAAGGCTGAGGGACGTTGCAAGGTCCCGGTGAAGGTTCCACCTGCGAGGTTCCTGGCGTCTCACTCAACGGTCGACTTGCGGTGCATCAAGCAGCGCGACCGTCGCCTTGACTGCTTTCGGTTCGCCGCCTCGGAGCATGAGTTTTGCCGCCGTCCCAGATCCGCCACACGCCCGCGAAGGAAAGCGGTCGACTTGCGGTCAAACCTGGCCAGCGTCGGCCATGCAAATCCCGCACGTTCAGCGATGGTCTCGGCCCAGGTTCAGGTCATCGTCGCTGGCGGCGGTTCGCAGCGCGGTCGGATTCCGTCCCGCCTGCTGGCGAAAGACGCGGTAGAACTGGGCATAGCTGCCGAAGCCGGCCTGGAGTGCAGCGCCCAGCGCCGTGGTGCGCTGGCCTGTGCCGTAGAGACGCAGAAAACGTTGCAGTCGCTGCTGGTTGCGGAACCAGCTGATCGACACGCCGGTCTGTTCCTTGAATATCCGGCTCAAGTGTGACGAGCTCAGGCTCGCGGCCTGCGCTAGCGCAGCCAGATCACCTGCGTCCGGGTCGGCTCGCAGTAGCCGAGCGACCGTCTCCACCGCGGGATGCAGATCGACGCCTTCGACGACGTCGTGGCTGTCGAGAAACGCTCGCCAGGCCATGCTCAGCAGGTACGCCAACCCGGTGTTGACAAGAACGTCGTCCACCGTCTCCGCGTCCTGCACTTGGTGGAAGAGCGCGCTGAGACGACGAACCCAGCCGGAATCGAGACGGCGTGAAAACTGCCCGACGGGATCGTCTGCCAGCAGGGGTCGGGCGTGCCGGGGCGTGGCGATCTGAGCGACCAGAGCGGGCCGGAACACCGCCCACCAGAGCTCGTGGTCGGAGGACTCGCTGACTAGGACGTGATCTTGACCGGGAAACAGCCAGGTCAGCGTGCCTGGTGTGAGGGCATAGCGCCGGTCGCCGAGCAGGTACGAGGCTGTGCCGCGGACGACGAGGTTGACCTCTAGTTCGGCATGGCGATGGGCGCGGGGTCGAACGTCGCCGACCTTGTGCCGCACCACGCGTCCATCGAGGCCAACCCGAACTCCGACGTCGTCGATCATCGCAATAAACGATAAGAAGTCGCGGATATCCGCGAAGACTCGAGCCGCATCTACCGCAGATTATGTGATCATCGACGATCACAGGAGGGCAAACATGACTGTCTCAGCTCTGCACACCACGTCCGAGCACGCCCACCAGTTCCGTGTGGAGGGCTTCTTCGTGCTGAATCGCATCGTGCCGCCAGGCGATCTCGACACGCTGCGCGGTGAATGTCAGCGCTTCATCGACGAGCGTGACCGGGAGATGGATCGCCTCGGCGTCGACAAGCTTGACCTTGACCGGCGCGGCAGCCGCTACTTCGTCCACGCATACGGCATGAGCCCCGCAGTCGAGCGCTTCCTGTCCTCCGAATTCATGGTGCAGATCGCCCAGGCAGCGCTCGGGGATACGGTCTACCTGTTCAACGAGCAGTACGTCGTGAAGGCCGCGGAGCAGGGGATGCCGTTCAGCTGGCACCAGGACTCGGGCTTCATCGACTACCCGCACCGGCCGTACCTCACCTGCTGGATCGCACTCGACGACATGACCGAAGCTAACGGCACCGTGTATCTGCTCCCCTATTCGCGTGCCGGTACGCGAGACGTCGTTAAGCACGGGCGCGACGAGGAGAGCAACGATCTGGTCGGCTACTTCGGACACGACCCGGGTGACCCGGTGATCGTGCCGGCCGGGAGCATTGCCTGCTTCTCGTCGACGCTTTTCCACCGCAGCGGCCCCAACACCACCGACCGCGTGCGTCGCGTCTACGTGGCGCAATATTCGGCCGAGCCGATCCTCAGCGAAGACGGTTCGCAACCGCTGAGGCTCGCCGAGCCTCTCCTGGTCGAGGGCAAGCGAGTGAGCTGACCGAGCGGACTTGGAGCTGGCACGCCCATGGCGGCAACCACCGGATCAAGCCGTCGGCGGGAGGATCATCCAGCGCCCCACAGCCCGCGCAGCGCAGAGTGTGGGGCCATCCGCCGCGCAGGCGCGATGGACGCGACACGCTGAGGAAAATCTCCCGATAACGACGTACCCTGCTTCCGGATGGCCTACGGCCAGCCTTGGCCCGGCTGCGCGCGGCAGCCCCAGCAGCAGCGGCCAGGAGCATGTCGGTCACAAGATCAAATCCCCGTTGAGCGGTCGGCTTGCGGATGGTGTACCTCGACTTCGTTGGCGCCTAAAGCCGTCAGATTGCGGTCACGGTTTCTCGGTGCTTGAGGCGCTATCGGCAGCTACAGCCGTTGATGCTGCACATTCGTTTCTACCGCGCTGTTCCAGGTTGCGGTTGCTGCTCCACTGACTCGTAAACAGGGGATCCGCCGGCGTGGGTCGCCTGGGTGCAAGCACAGCGAGCTAGGTGAGTTCGCAGTGATCGATAGCGATCAATGCGAGGGCGCGGGTCGCAGTGAGTAGCTCATCGATGGACACGCACTCGCGAGGTCCGTGTGCGACGGCGGCGTCTCCGGGTCCGTAGTGGACGGTCGGAACGCTGCCGATGCCTGTCATGAGTCGCAGGTCGCTGCCGTACGGCGTGGCCCACATCGTCTGCGGCGACCTGGAGACCTCAGCGTGGCAGCGTCGAACCGTCGAGATGATGGCGGAGTCGGCTTCGGTGATACCCGACGCGAACTGACCGCCCCACCATTCGACGGTCGCCGGGCGAACGCGAAGCCACCCGTCGTCCCGGCAGGCAGCGCCGACCGCGTCCTCAAGCGCGCGACGTGCGGTTGCGATGTCTTCGCCGATCGCGACGCCCATCCGGCCC
>JBKPEY010000421.1:0-2060 GCA_046744405.1 Actinomycetota bacterium | reverse complement strand
ATGGGTTGTTGATCAACTTCTAACGGCGGTTGTCGACCACGTTCGGAGCAACCCGGTTATCTGGCGTCCAGGAGCCATCGAGCTGCTCAAGTCATTTGAGGAGGCTGGCGTACCGTGCGCCCTGGTGTCGGCGTCGTACCGGGTGCTGTTGGACGCCGCGCTCAGCCAGCTGCCCGAGGGCACCTTTCAGGTCACGGTTGCCGGAGATGAGGTGAGCCGCGGGAAGCCGCACCCGGAGCCGTACGAGAAGGCGTGTGCGGCCTTGGGTGTAGCGGCACGACACTGCGTGGTCCTGGAGGATTCGGAGACCGGTTGCCGCGCCGGTAATGCCGCAGGCGCACTCGTCGTTGCGATACCCAACCCCCGGGTGGAGATTCCGAAAGCGCCGCGGCGGCTGCACGTGCGATCGCTTGCTGAACTGGATGCAACGACCGTGGCGCGAATGCTGGAGCAGTTCGATGGCGATTGACACATCTACTGGCCTGGCACGCGGTGTACTGGCTGTTGCTGCTCTGCTGCTGCTCCTCGCTGGGTGCCGAACTCCTGGCGAGCGGCCGGCGCCCACTCCGACGGCGAGTTCGACCCCTCGGCCCTTCACCGTGATGTCGACCGACCAAATCCGCGTCACCGATCCGGCCGCCATCACCGACGCTGCATCTACAGTGCTGGCGCTAAATGTCTTTCAGCGGCTGATGACGGCCGATCCAGGCGGCTCGGTCCTCAAGCCGGACGCGGCTCGTGATTGCCTGTTCACCTCGGCAACCAGCTATACCTGCACCCTCAACGACGACCTTGCGTTCCATAACGGGCATCCGCTGACCTCCAGCGATGTGAAGTTCAGCATCGAGCGGGCGTATCGGCTCAATGTTCCAGGCTCCTCGACGCCGGCGCTGTCCTCGCTGCGCAGGGTCCAGACCCCCGACGAGAAGACCGTACGGTTCGTGCTGAGCAGGCCGGACACGCAGTTCGGATGGGCGCTCGCTTCTCCGGCGGCATCGATCGTCGATGAGGAGGTCTACGACGCCGACCGGGTGCGTGACCCGAATGATCCCATCGTCGGCTCTGGCCCCTTCTCGGTTACCAAGTACACGGGCAACCAGCTGCAGCTCAGCCGGTACGACGCTTATGTTGGCCGCAATCCCGCTCGGCTTCCCGCACTGGTCTACCGCACTGTCGCCGATTCTCCGTCGATCGAGGATGCCATGACACGCGGAACCGTCGATGTGGTCTGGCGTGGCCTCGACACGGCAGCAGTTACCCGACTCAACCAGCAAGTCCGACTAAGTTCTGATCATGTGACCGTCAGCGGCTTCACGGAGCGCCTGCTGGGCGGTGCGCGGGTGTTGCAACTGGCCTGGTCCCCGGCCTCGCGGATGCGATCGAATAAAGGGCTCCGACAGGCGATTGCTGTTGCATTGCAGGGTGATCGGACCTCGGATTCCATCGTCCCGACCGGCGTAGAGGGGCACACTGCGGCCTTTCCACTGGGCGGCAGGGCGAAGCCGAAAGTGACCTGGAAGAGCCGGATCAACCTGACGTTGGGCTATGACGCCACCATGCCCAATGCCCAGGATCTTGCCATGCAGATCCGCAGCCGACTGGAGAACACCGGCGGCTTGAGCGTCCAGCTTCGGCCAGGGGATCTCAATGCCGATCTGAATCTGGTCGACCGGAAGGCCTGGACATGGACGGCCTTGGCGTGGCTGCAGCCCTATCTCGACGCGCCGCTGCCAGCCGTCGACTCGACAGTGACCACGATCGAGACCGAGTTCCGTGCCACCACTGATAGCGACGCCGCGAACCGGTTACTCGGCACACTACAGAAGCAGGCCGCACTCGATTTGATCATGCTGCCAATCAGCCAGTCCGATGAATATTTCTATGTACGCCGCGGCGTCGAGATGTCTGGTGGTTCTTTCGGCCCGGGCTGGCAACTGGGATTCTTCGGCATCAGCAATGCCTGAATCAGAGGAGCTGTCCGGCGTCCGCCGCGGTCCGCTTGCGGCGGGGGAGCGGATTTCGCTGACCGATCCAAAAGGCCGTCGACACTCGGTGGTGCT
>JBKPEY010000004.1:0-9342 GCA_046744405.1 Actinomycetota bacterium | reverse complement strand
ATTCCCCCGAGTCGGTCCGTCGGTGATGATCTGGGACCTCAATGTCTCGTGCAGTCGAGCACTCAGCACGACTGTGTCACGAAATTATAACGGAGACCCCCACCGATACGCCAAAATCCGAAGCCGACGCGAGTGTTTGGTTACCAAAACCCGTGGTGGATGAGCTCCGTTGCGGCCTTGCGCGGACGGCGTGTCGGTGAGCCCGTGGAAACCGCTGAGGTGGGATATCCGAGGCTGATCACACCGACGCTCAGCTGACTTGTCGGCACCCCGAACGCCTCGCGTACCGCGGCGACCCGGTCGGCCGGAATGCCGAAAAAACAGGCGCCCAGATGCTGGTCAACCGCCGACAACAGGGCGGCCATGCTTGCCATCCCGGCGTCGACGAACCAGTACGGCGCGGTCCAGCGCGCCGGATCCCGGTCGGTCCAGTCCTTGTCAGGCTCGGCGTACCGATCGAGGTAGGTCTGCTGACTGGTCCACACCCCAATGAGCACTGGTGCGATCCGCATGTCGCGCAGCCAGGCGCTGTCGGCATCAGCGGTGAGCCGCCAGAATGTCTCTCGCTCTGCGTCGGACTTAAGCACCAGAAAAGAGATTGCCTGAGTGAAGCCGGCGGAAGGTGCCCGGAGCGCGGCCGCGAGCACCGCATCCAGCGCGTCCGGTGGCACCGGCCGAGCCGGCTGGTACGAGCGGATCATCCGGCGCCGGCGCAGCACCTCGGTGAACTCCATGGCCTACCAGCCTCCACCGAAGGCGGCCTCGGCATTGTCATTGAGTGCCTGACACATGCGCTCCAGATCGATACCGAGCGTGGTCGCAAGGAAGCGGGCGGTGTGCGGAATGAGATAAGACGCGTTCGGATTGCCTCGTACGGGCATCGGTGTGAGATAGGGCGCATCGGTCTCGACCAGTACTCGATCAAGAGGCGTCACGGCAAGAGCCTCACGTAAATGATCATTGTTTTTGAAGGTGACCGTGCCAGCAAAGGAGAGGTAGGCACCACGGTCCAGGCAGGCGCGGGCGAACTGATCATCTCCGGAGAAGCAGTGCATCACAATGGTTTCTGGCAGACCCTCGGAGTCAAGGACGGCAAGGATGTCCTGATGTGCATCGCGATCATGAATAACCAGAGTCTTGTGATAAGTCTTGGCAAGGGCGATGTGCGCCGCGAAAGCTTCCTGCTGCACCGCTTGGCCCGCCGCATCGGGAGTCCGGTAATAGTCCAGCCCGGTCTCCCCCACTGCTCTGACCTGCGGATGCTGTGCCAAGGTCTCGACCAGCTCGACCGCGGGCACCACATCGGGACCCATTCGGGCGGCGTCGTTGGGATGGATGGCAACTCCCGCGATCACCGATGGCCAGCGCTCGGCCGCCTGCACCGCCCACCGGCAGCCCTCCGGATCACAGCCGATCTGCACGATTTTCGGAACGCCGACCTGCGCGGCAAGCCTGATCGCTTCCTCAGGCTCGAGGCCGGATTTTGCCTGCGTTGAGTCGAGGTGACAGTGCGAGTCGACAACTGGCACCGGTAGCGGATCAGGCAGGGTAGGCAGCTCCACGCGCTAACCCTTTCATTCCCTGAATTTCACGGCGAGGTCGTAAAGAGCGTTTTTTGACAGACCGTGCTGCTGCGCCACCTGAGCCACAGCCGCCTTCAACTTCATCCCATCGGCCGCCAGGTCAGCCGCTTCTCGGGCTGCCGACTCCAGATCGACAACCGGTGCTGTTGCGCCGCCAATGACAAGTGTCACCTCGCCCCGCACTTCGGCGCTCGCCCAGTCAGCGAGCTCCTGCAGCGAGCCGCGGCGGATTTCCTCGTAGGTCTTGGTGAGCTCTCGGCAAACTGCGCCTGGACGATCAGCTCCGAAGGTCTGAGCCATCGCTGACAGTGTGCTGCCCGCCCGATGCGGCGCTTCGAAAAAGACCATGGTGCGCCGTTCGGTCGCCAGTTCAGCGAGCCGGCGAAGACGTTCGGAGGACTTCCGGGGCAGAAACCCCTCAAAACAGAACCGGTCAACCGGGAGTCCGGAAACAGCCAGCGCAGTCAACACAGCTGACGGTCCTGGCACCCCAGTGACTCGAAAGCCGCGGGCCACAGCGGCAGTGACAAGGCGGTAACCGGGGTCCGACACCGAGGGCATACCGGCATCGCTGACGACGACGACTCGAGCTCCCTGCTCGAGAAGCTCGATCAGCTCATTGGTCCGCCATAGTTCGTTGCCCTCGAAGTAGGACATGATTCGCGCCGCTGTCTGAACTCCAAGCCTTTCCAGCAGCCGCCGGAGTCGGCGGGTGTCTTCGGCTGCGATCACATCGGCACCGGTCAGCTCGGCCACCAGCCGCGGTGATGCGTCCGCCACGTCACCGATCGGCGTTGCGGCGAGCACTACGACTCCTGCCGAGCGTTCTTCGGACACCGCCTCAGACTCCCAGACCACCTGCCGGATTTCTACGTAAACCCGGGTTGCTGAGGGTCTGCATAGGTTGCCAACTGTGCAGACCGTAAGCAAGCCAGGTCAACCTAGATTGCGAACGTGGGCGGAGGATGGTCGCAGGCGCGATGCAGAGAGCCGCGCCACCTACGATGGGCGAGTGACGCGCCAAGTCCTCGAGCCTGACAAGGGATTGGTTGCGTCCGCCGGTGCCCTTCCTGGAGGCTTCACCTCGCAACGCGTGCTACCGGACTGGCCGCCGAACCCGCCAAGCACCATCGAGCGGCTGCGGGTCGCGATGCCGACCGATCGCATCAACGGCTGGATCGTCACCTTGATCATCGGTGCGATTGCCTTCGTGATCCGCTACGTCAACTTGGGATATCCCAACAAGCTCGTCTTCGATGAGACCTACTACGCCAAGGACGCGTACGCGCTGCTGAAGTTCGGCTACGAGCGCGACTGGCCGAGCGACGCCAACGCCAAGATCATCGCTGGCAACGTCGATGTCATGCAGGACACCGCATCCTTCGTGGTGCATCCTCAGCTGGGTAAGTGGTTGATAGCTCTCGGCGAGCAGCTGTTCGGCATGAACTCCTTTGGCTGGCGGTTCGCGTCGTTGATTTTCGGAACCCTCCTGATCATGGTCACCATCCGGCTGGTGCGCCGGGTTTCGAAGTCGACGATGATCGGTGGGCTTGCCGGCATCCTGCTCACCTTTGATGGCCTCGCATTCGTGATGTCGCGTACCGCATTGCTTGACATCTTTATGGCCTTTTTCCTTGTGGCTGCCGTTGCCTGCGTAGTCGCGGATCGGGAATGGTTTCGAAACCGCCTCGCCGATTATCTGGAGCGCCGGGAGCTTCCTGATCTTGCTGGTCGATTCGGCCCGGCCTTGATCCTGCGCCCATGGCTGATCGCCGCTGGCCTGTGCTTCGGACTGGCTATGGGAACAAAATGGAACGCACTGTTCCCACTTGCCGCATTCGCGCTGTTGTCACTCGCCTGGGACGTCGGAGCACGACGCCTCGCCGGTGCCGGATCACGGGCCAAGTTCGCGATTGTCCGAGACGGCATACCGGCTTTTCTCTCTCTCGTCGTAGTGAGCCTGGTGGTGTACGTCGGCACCTGGGCCAGTTGGTTGCTGACGACTGGCGGTTACGACCGGCTGTGGGGCGAAGAGCATCCAGAGCATGTCACCGTGCGATTGCTCGGTAAGCCGCTTGCCTCGCTACTGCATTACCAGTACGACATCTGGAACTTTCACACTGGCGACTTCATCAACAACGCACAGCACACCTATCGCGCCGACCCAGCGGGCTGGCTCATCGTGGCACGTCCGATCGGTATTGACGCCGTCAACAACATCAAGCCCGGCACCGATGGTTGCCTTGGGCCCGACAACTGCATCCGGGTGATCAGCGGGGTAGGAACACCCGCTCTGTGGTGGGTTGCGATCTTCGCGCTCGTGGCCGCGACCATCTTGTGGGTCGGAGGACGCGATTGGCGCTTCGGGATTCCGGTTGTCGGTGTGTTGAGCAGCTGGTTGCCGTGGTTCCCCTTCGATTCGCGTCCGTTGTTCTTTTTCTACGCGATCGCGATCATCCCGTTCTCGGTGATGGCCGTCGCCTTATGTGCAGGCTGGATCCTCGGTGATCCGCTAGGGGGAGATCGCCGCATGATTGCGGCGATCCTCATCGGCGCGTTCGTGGCGCTGGTCGCTGCCAACTTTGCCTACATTTATCCAATCCTCACCGATGAGCTCCTGGCGTACCCGAAGTGGTTGTCGCGCATGTGGTTCAGAACCTGGATCTAACTTTGATGCCCTCGACCAGTGTTCTCTCCACACCTTCGGCGGCGAGGGCTCGATTCGCCTAAAGTGTTGTGCTGTCTTTCGCACCAATGGGTCGACTCGCCACTGCCCGACGCGGGGAATGGGTGAAGGAGTGTGATGGAACAGCCGCGGGACCATGTGCGGTTCTCGGTCATCGTCCCGGCGTACAACGAAGCGGCCTATCTCGGTCGCGCACTGCATGCGTTGCAGCACCAGCATTACGACGGAAAATACGAAATCATCGTCGTCGATAACAACAGCACTGACGCCACAGTGGCTGTTGCTGCGCGGTACGGCGTCCGCGTCGTAAGCGAGCCCCGGCAGGGAGTGTGTGCCGCCCGGCAGCGTGGAGTTGATTGCGCGCAGGGCGAGATCATCGTCTCCACCGATGCCGACACCACCCAACCGCGCGACTGGTTGGGTACGATCGAGGCTCGCTTCGCCAGCTCCGACAAGGTGGTCGCCGTTGCCGGTCCATGCCGCTATCAAAACCCCTCGTGGTGGGCAAAGGCGTATCCCACGCTGCTCTTCGGACTGGTCGCTGCGATTTACGCGCTGACCGGATTTGTGTTCTATGTGAGTGCGACCAACATCGCGGTCCGGCGCAGCGCATTCCCCGGCTATGACCTCAGATTGACCCAGGGCGGAGACGAGCTTGATCTTCTCCGGCGGCTGCGACGACGCGGATCAGTGAATTGGGTAACGCATAACGTCGTGACCACCTCTGCACGCCGCTTGCAGCGCGGGCTGCTCTACAACTTCTTTGTGAGCTTCCTGGTGTACTACCTCCTGGCGTACTGGCTGAACCGGTTGTCGCAACGGCAGACGTTCGGCATGGCTCCAGCGTTTCGCCAAGAAGGGGCCGTTCGCAAAGAAGGGGCCTTTCGCAAAGAACGGCTCCGACCCCTGGCATCGGTTTGGCTGCGGCGCCGCGCGGTGCTCGGGATCTTGTTGATCGGGCTTGCCTCGCTCGGCTTCGCAACAGGTGCCGGTAGCGCAGCGATGACTAGCCTGGCCCACTTCTGGATCCGCCCGTGAACCGAGTCGCGGAGGTGGTTCGCACTGCTGCGGCCGGCGTCTCCCTACTCGGAGCCGCCGCGTACTGGGCCGGCTTCGGACCCCGCTCCCAAGTCTTCGGCTCGTTCCCGTACGCGGGTGAGACCGAAGAAAAGGTGGTCGCGCTGACCTTCGATGACGGCCCCAACGAGCCGTACACCTCCCGGCTGCTCGACACCTTGGACGCCTACCAGGTGAAGGCGACGTTCTTTCAGGTCGGGCGTTGCGCGCAACGCTTTCCATCCACTACCCGGCGCGTCGTGCAGAGCGGCCACGTGCTGGCCAATCACAGTTACAGCCACTCGTTTACCAGCTATCTCAAGCAGCCGCGGCAAGCGATCGAGATCATCCGTTCCCAGGAAGTGTTCTACTCGGTGGCCGGAGTGACGCCGGCGCTCTATCGGCCGCCGTGGCTCTGTCACTGGCCCTGGGTGATGAGCAGTCTCCGGCAGCACGGGCTCCTGGCCGTCTCGGGAACCTTCGTCCACCCGCTCGAGCCCTTTCAGCCAGCTGCCGTCAGGCTTACCGATTCGGCCGCCAGACTTACCCGGCCGGGCACGATCTTGATCTTCCATGATGGTCGGGAGGCGCGCGGTGGTCCCCGAGAGCAGAGCGTGTCAGCGGTGGGCCCGTTGATCGACAGGCTGCTGGATCGCGGTTATCGATTCACGACTGTCGACCGGTTACTCGGGGTCAAGCCCTATGCGAATTAGGCCCTACTCGGGTTAGGGCGCCCAATCGGGGTTGCGCCCGAAAGCGATAAGCAGATCCGATTGCGGGTCGCCGCCCTTCGCCGACGTTGGCCTTTCTGCGATCGATCCCCCCTCTCGGTAGATGGCCTCTCGATCGCGGAACCAGGCCCCCACCTCCGCCACCAGTTCGGGATCCAGACTGCGATGCTGGCCAGTCGCCACGGCCAGATCCCAGCCGTGGATCAGGTGATCAGCAACGAGTTGCCGGATGTACTCCTCGATGTCTTCCTCGCCATAGGACAGGTGCACCTTGCCGCCTGCGGGAAGCCTTTCCGCGACTGCGGTCAGCGCCTCGTCGGCCGCCGCCCTCGCGATCGATTTCGGGTCCTCGCCGAGCAAATCGCCGTCGAGCGCGTCACCCACTTCCTCGATGGTCTTGCCGTCCACCAGTGGCTTGGTCCATCGATCTTCTCCGACGACGTGGTTCACGAGCGCCCGAACGTCCCAATCGGTGCAAGGCGTCGGTGCGGACCAGTCGCCGGGCGCGCTCTGAACTGTGGCCTTCCAATACTCAACGCTGCGGCGATACGTCGTATCGAGCGCCATTGCTCCTGCCCCCTCTGGTGGATGGTGTTGACCACAGCGTCCTCGTTTACCGGTCGTACGTCCAGCATCTCGGCAGCTTTCGGGATGTTGCGAGGCCGACGGGTCTACGACAATGAGTTCATGGCGATCCGGCGCAGCCGGGAGCGGCGACCCTCGGTTATGGACATGATCGATGGTGTGCTGTTCGGCTTCGCCGGGCTCGCGACTATCTGGCTGGCCTACCTGGTGCTCAGGGAGGGAATCCAACCGGGCTGGCCAATGCTGCTCTTGATCGTGTTCTGGGTGCTTCTCACCTATTTGTTGCTGCCCAGAGTGCACCGCATCTTGACCCGGGTATACGTGCCGGGCTACTTCATCGGTCGAGCGCGCACCAGCGACGGCTTGCTGGGAGACCCGATCAACCTCGCGCTGCGAGGCCATGAGGCGCAGGTCCACGCTGCCATGACTCGGGCAGCCTGGACTCGGGCCGACGACTTGAGTTTGCGTAGTGGGCTGCGGATCCTCACCTCGACATTGCGCCGGCGTAGCTATGACGAAGCGCCAGTCAGCCCGCTGAATCTGTTCGACCGGCGACAAGACTTTGCTTACCAACAGGAGGTGGCCGGCAGCCCTTCGAAGCGGCACCACGTACGCTTCTGGCGCTGTCCCGAAGGCTGGATGTTGCCCGGCGGCTACTCCGTGGACTGGCTGGCGGCCGGGACCTACGACAAGAGCGTCGGGCTGTCGCTGTTCACGCTGCAGGTAACCCACAAGATCGAAGAAGACACCGATGTCGAGCGCGACTACATCGTTGAGACGGTGATCGCTGGTTCCCCAGAGATCGAGGTTGGTGTGATCGAAAACTTCTCCACCGGCTATCACTCCCGAAATGGCGGCGGCGATTTGATCATCACTGATGGGGACCTGCCGATCATCGACGTCCGACGAGTAGACGTGGCAGAGATCGCCAAGGTGGAACACACCGACAGTCGCGATAAGCGACCAGCGCAGATCGTCTTCGGCGCAGGAGTGGCATTCTGCCGTGGATTGGCATTCCTGCCTATTGCGCTACTCCTGTTGCTGCTGCCGGTTCAGTACCTGCAGCAAATCGACGGAACCAGCATCGAAGGCGGCCGCCCGGCGTTGATCTTGGCGGGCAGCGTCGTTGCCGTTATCTCCTTAGTCGACATCGGCCTGGCGGTCGCGGTGTTCCTCGGTCGCAACTGGGCCCGAATATGGCTGATGCTGTCATGCGTCCTGACCACCACCACAGCCTTTCTCGGCAGTGTGCGCGGCTCGGAAGCGATCACGTTGGCCACCAGTTTGCCGACGGTCGGCATCAGCATCCTGGTGTTGCTCGCTCTGTCCAGCCACCGAGCCCGTGAGTACGCCGAGCGCGGCCGACATGTCCCCAAACGCATTGCCGGTCGTCCGTACGAGCAGGCCGCTATTTGATGTATGGGCAACGCTTGATCAACTGCGGTCGGCCGCGTACCGAAAGTAGGCGATGCCGCCGGTGAAAGACCTGGCTTCGAGCAGAGTTAGCCTTGGCAGCTCGAACCCGTCCGGAAACAGGCGACGGCCGCCGCCCTGAACCACCGGATAGACGAACAAGCGGTACTCATCGACGAGTCCGGCTTCGATCAAGGTATGGCAGAGCGTGATGCTGCCGGTGATCACAATGTCCTTACCTTGTTGCTGCTTCAGCGCCCGAACTCGTGGCACTGGATCACCGGATAACACCGTAGTGTGCTGCCACTGAGGGTCAGTGATTGTCGATGAGACGACGTACTTGGTTACGTCGTTGAGGTAGTTGGCAACTCCGGTCGAGTCCTCGGTCTGCTGAGGCCAGTAGCCGCGTAAGTCCTCAAAAGTCTGTCGGCCGGTGAGGAATGCGTCGCTTTGCTCATCCTGCCGGTGCACCTCCTCAATGAAATCGCTTCGATCAGCTTGGCCTTGGGGATTGAACCAATCTCCGAGCATTTCGATCGAGCCATCCAAGGTCATGTTCTGTGTAATGACGAGCTTGCGCACTGCCGCTCCCAGGTTCTTGGTTGGTTGTTGAGCTGGACCTGATACCCAGCTCAGCTATCCAAGAGGAACCCAGGGCAAGTGTCCAGCACCGAAAGTGCCGGCAAAATGCGCTCCTGCGCGAGTCGGAGTTGCCGTTCACCCGCAGTTTTGCCCCGGCCTTGACGGTACGCTTATCGCCTTCCCGCTTGGAGGTTGGAGTGGCTTTCTTCGTTGGTTTGGCGCTGTTCATTGGTCTGTGCGGCTTCTTGGATACGCGGCTGCCCTGGCCACCCCGACCTTCGAGGAAACAAAGGTGATCACCGGCCATTTTGGCTTAGCCGCTGGGGCGAAGTCGGCGGATTATCGTGCGCCGTTGTGGTCGTTGATGCTGGCAACGATGTGGCTGGACGTGATCTTCGTACCGTTGCTGCTGCTCAACATCGAGACGATTGACACGCCGGCCGGTGGTGGATACGGCACGTCAGTAATTCATGCCGATTACACACACTCATTGGTGGGCGCGCTCATATTGTCAGCCGTGTTCGGTGCCGTCGCCTGGTGGCGCTGGGATCGGCGGCTGGGTCTTCTGCTTGGTGCAGTGGCATTTTCACACTGGCTGCTCGATCTCATCGTCCATCGCGGCGACATGCCGATCTTGCCTGGTAACGCCGGTGATCTTCCGCTGCTCGGTTTCGGCCTCTGGCGAGTGCCCGTCGCCTCAATCCTG
>JBKPEY010000368.1:0-1320 GCA_046744405.1 Actinomycetota bacterium | reverse complement strand
CGCGGACGTTGCAAAGCTGATGTCGCGGCTTGGTCACCAGCGGTATGCGGTCGTCGGTCATGACCGCGGCAGTTATGTCGCCTTCCGCCTCGCGATGGACTGCCAGGACCGTATTACTCATCTTGTGGCACTCGACTGCGTGCCTATCGGCGAAGCCCTGCGGCGGGCGGATGCCAGATTCGCCCACGCGTGGTGGCACTGGTTCTTCTTCGCCCAGCCGGACAAGCCGGAAAGGGCGATCTTGACCGACCCCGACGCCTGGTATAACACCGGAGCCCAACAGCAGATCCGGATGGGGCCGGAGAATTACGCGGACTACTCCAGCGCCATCCATGATCCAGCCGTCGTGGTCGCGATGCTTGAGGATTATCGGGCTGGAATCGGTGTCGACCGGGCTGCCGACGATGAGGACCGGGTTCGTGGGCGCAGAGTTGCCTGCCAAACCTTGGTGGCTTGGTCCGCACACGATGACATGCGGGACCTCTATGGCGACCTCGTGGAGATCTGGAAGTCGTGGGCTGCGGATGTGCGCGGTCGTGAGATCGACAGCGGACATCACCTCGCGGAGGACAATCCCACCGCACTAGCTGCAGCCATCATCGAGCACTGCCGGTTTCCGAGCCGCCCTGCCGACGGGCTCAGCACAGATGAATGACTAATCTGGTCTGTGGACCAAAGTCCCCAGAATCATGGCGCCCGCCCAGCGACAACTGTGCGACGTCCGGACACCCCGGAGGCAGCGATGTTCGAAGAAGCTCAGCTTTATGCGCCGGTGACGCGCTCGGGAGATGACGTCACCGTTCACCTGGGTGCAGATCATCCAGGGGCTGTAGACCCGGAGTACCGGGCCCGACGCAACGCTCTTGCCGCACTTGCCATGGACTGGCAGCCCGGCACACCCCCACCGACCGCGACCTACACCGATGAAGAGCAGGAAGTCTGGCGAATCGTATGTGCTGAGCTACACAACCTGCACGAGCGCCTGGCCTGCGCGGCATATCTCGAGGGCAAACAGCGACTCCGCCTTCCTGAAGACCACATCCCGCAGCTCGTTGAGGTCAACGAGATGCTCAGGCCGCTCACCGGCTTCCAGTACGTGCCGGCGGCCGGCCTGGTGCCGCTGCTTGAGTTCTATGGATCACTGGCCGACGGCCTTTTCCACTCGACGCAGTACATCCGTCATCACTCTGTGCCGCTATACACACCAGAGCCTGATGTCATCCACGAAGTCGTCGGGCACGGCAATTGCCTGGCTCATGATCGCTTTGCCGCGCTCTACCGGCTGGCCGGGCAGGCCGCCCGGCGGGTCGAAACCACTGA
>JBKPEY010000461.1:0-2985 GCA_046744405.1 Actinomycetota bacterium | reverse complement strand
GGTAGTGCCGGGTCGAGACCACCGAGCTGCTCCCAGACTGCTGTTCGTACCAACATGCCACAGGTTGAAACGCCAAGGCGTTCCTCAGGCTGATCACGTTGCCCTTGATCGATCTCGTCCACATCAAGGCCGAGCTCGCGACGGCCAGTGCCGGAAATGCTGACTCCGACCTCGCTGATCGGCTGACCGCCATGGCGGCGCCTGGGAAGCAGCAGCTTTGGGCCGGTCAGATCGATGCTTTGATC
Source organism: Actinomycetota bacterium (assembly GCA_046744405.1). GTDB lineage: Bacteria > Actinomycetota > Actinomycetes > Propionibacteriales > Propionibacteriaceae > Microlunatus. Next base: position 2,740 of record JBKPEY010000461.1, on the reverse strand, counting down.
GGTCGTGACATGAGCCAGTAGCTGATACAGCGCATCAGGGGCAGGCATGGCATCGTCGTGCAACAGCCACAGCCATTGCGAGTCCTGGGCCGATATCGCGCGTAAACCGAGCGTGTCAGCATCGTCTTGCAAATTGGCGGTATCCCACTCCAGAGCGGCATTTACTGCGGTGCCGAAGCCGAACTCCCGGCGTCCGTCATAGACCGCGTCTAGCACGCCCTCGTCGTAAGCATGGTCCAGAAGCGTTCGGGTCGCATCCTTGCTCGCGTTGTCAATGGCGATCAGCCGAGTGGGTCGCGTATCGAGCTTGGCCAGTGCCTCCAGAGTGGCTGGCAGCCAGCGCGCCGCGTCAAGCGTGACGAGGACGGCCGTGACATGCGCCCCGGAGACATCAACCCGTTCGGTCTGTTCGTCGACGAAATCTGCCCAGGCCCATGGGTTCTCATCGAATCCAAGATCCAGGGTGATGTGGCTATCCATCAGATCCTGTGCAACCCCCGATTACCAAACGGGCCCCGCACACGCAAAGGGGCTGCCCGGTTGGGCGGCCCCTTACTTTACGCGAGTCGGCTGAGTAATCGACAGTGCGTCTCGGCTATACAGCTCGCTTCTTGAGCTTCCGGCGCTCCCGTTCACTGAGACCACCCCAGATTCCAAAGCGTTCATCGTTGGCTAGCGCGTACTCCAGGCACTCGCCGCGCACCTCGCACGCCAGGCAAACTTTCTTAGCTTCACGCGTGGAACCGCCCTTTTCTGGAAAGAACGCCTCCGGGTCGGTTTGCGCGCACAAGGCGCGCTCTTGCCAGCTCAGTGCACCCCCCTCATCGGTGCCCCACAGCTCGTACATGTAGTTGTGCCCTCCCTCGAGCCCCCAGGTTTTGGCCCGCATGTTGTGAACCTGTCACCCGCTGCTACTAGGTCCCCCTTGGCTGTGCAGCAACTCGTTCGAGAAACGGCTCCGCCGGATCAGCAGAAGACTGGAAATGACATTGGTGAAATTACATGCCTGTCAATACCCGAAAGTCAAGTGGTTTCCTGATATTGGACAAGCTGCGGTCCGAGGAAGATTCTGCTAGGACTGGGGGTGGCCCCACCAGTCGGGTGTCGGGGGCTGAGGATTTCGTTGTCCCTGGTCAGCCCAGGGATCCGAAGAGCGGGTCTGCGGCTTCGGCGCGTTCGGTTGGCTGGGAATCGGCTGCCAACCCGTTGACGAAGCGTCAGCACCCCAGCCCGCCGCCGGCGCTCCAGCAGCAGCGTCCCCCGCCCTACGCCAGGCCGCCCCGGCGGCTGTATCCGGATGCCACGTTGGTTGCAGGCGTTGATCCGGCGCCGGCGCAGCGGGCAAGGACTCTGTTTCGTGCGGTATGAGACCAATGCCGGGCGGCAGCCGACGAGGCACCGCCTGTAGCTGCAACAGCTTGATCAACAGTCCGACGGCGAGCACGGAGATTGCCTGCGGCACGATGGTCGCGAACACCTCAAGAACCGGCGCAGGGCCGCCAAATCCGAGCAACGTGAGCACGAGACCGAACAGCACTGCGATAACGCTCACGACCAGGCTGATCAAAGTGAGCTGGCGAGCATGGGGTGTCCGATCACGCAGCACGCAAAAGCTGACCAGAACTGCCAGAACAACGATTGGCACGGGGTTTGCAACTCGGGCGCTCAAGAGCCATCCCACACTGGTCAAGGAGCCGTCGAAGGTCACCATTGTCACGATGGTGAGCAGAAGATTGAGCACCAAGGCTCCTAGCGCGACCCAGGCCGCCGGCTCGCGCAACCGCATGAGGCTATCCACGCTTTCAGCGTATCGACACCGCACACTCGGGGAGGCCTGCCGCGCAAACTGCTTAGCAGCACTAACCAGTCGTCGGCTGATGGAACACTGGTGCGGTGCAAATCGTGATCTTGGCTGGTGGCGTCGGCGGCTCGAAGTTCGCCCTCGGGGTACGTCATGCCTACCCGGCCGCGGACCTCACTGTGATTGCTAACACCGCTGACGACATCACTATGCACGGCCTACGGATCTGTCCGGATCTCGACACGATCATGTACGCCCTCGGCGCAGGAGGGGATCCGGTACGCGGCTGGGGTCGGCGGGATGAGAGCTGGCGGGTCATGGAGGAGCTTGGGGCCTACCGTGTGGAGCCGAGCTGGTTCGCTCTCGGTGACCGCGACATCGGCACCCATCTGGTTCGGACTCAGATGCTGACTGCCGGCTATCCGCTCTCGGAAGTGACAGCTGCCCTGTGCACCCGCTGGCTGGCAGACAAGCAGCTCAGGTTGCTGCCGATGACCGATGATCGTGTGGAAACCCATGTCACGATTGCGGACCCGAGTACGCCCGGCCAGCTGCGTGCAGTGCACTTCCAGGAGTATTGGGTACGACTTCACGCACAACCGGATGCACTTGGCATCACTCTGGTGGGCGTCGAAACCGCAGCACCGGCGCCCGGTGTGCTGGAAGCGATCGAGCACACGAACCTGATTTTGGTAGCGCCCAGCAACCCAGTCGTCTCCATTGGCCCGATCCTGGCGGTGCCAGGGCTGCGCGACGCGCTGCAGGGCACGCGAGCTCATGTGGTCGGATTTGCTGGAATCTTGGGCGGATCACCTGTGCTTGGCATGGCACACCGATTGCTGCCTGCCATCGGCGTCGAGGTGGATGCAGCGGCAGTGGGTTTGCACTACGGAGCTCGCTTAGCTGGCGGGGTGTTGGACGCCTGGGCGATGGATACCG
>JBKPEY010000050.1:0-1706 GCA_046744405.1 Actinomycetota bacterium | reverse complement strand
GCAGTGCTGGGGACATCCATCGTCGCCTTGTCGGACTCCAAGGTCACCAATGGGTCGTCGACGGCCACGACATCACCGGCGGCTACATGCACCTCGATAACTGGTACGTCGTCGAAGTCACCGATGTCTGGAACTGCTACTTGGGTTGCCACTCCTCGCTCCTATCAGCTGTGCATCGGATTCCGCTTCTCGGGATCAAGCTCGTACTTACTTATCGCCTCTGCCACACGCTCTTTCGGCACTTTGCCTTCTTGGGACAAGGCGTGCAGCGCAGTGAGTGCCACAAAGTGACGATCAACTTCAAAGAAGCGGCGCAAGGCCTTCCGATAATCGGATCGGCCGAACCCGTCGGTCCCGAGCACCGCGTACCGGCGATCCACGAAGGGCCGGATCTGGTCGGCGAATGCCTTGATGTAATCGGTCGACGCGATCACTGGCCCGGGTCGGTCGGCAAGCATCGTTTCGACGTAGCTGCGTTTCGGTTCTTCTGTGGGATGCAGCCGGTTCCACCGTTCGACATCGAGGCCTTCCCGGCGTAGTTCGGTGAAGCTCGGGACGCTCCAGACGTCGGCAGCGACGCCAAAGTCTGCGGCCAGCAGGTCAGCCGCTGCGAGTACCTCGCGGAAGATCGTGCCGCTCCCGAGCAGCTGTACCCGAGGGGCGTTCTTCTTGCCCTCCCCAGCTCGGAAGAGATACATCCCCTTGACGATGCCCTCCTCAGCGCCCTCGGGCATCGCCGGGTGCTCATAGTTCTCGTTCATCAGGGTGAGGTAGAAGTACACGTCCTCCTGTTCGCCGATCATGCGGCGCAGACCCTCATGCACGATTACCGCAACCTCGTAGGAGAACGTCGGATCGTAGGACACCACGTTCGGAATCACCGATGACTGGATGTGGCTGTGTCCATCGTCGTGCTGGAGTCCCTCGCCGCTGAGCGTGGTACGGCCTGCTGTGCCACCCAAAAGGAAGCCCCGCGCCCGGCTGTCGCCGGCAGCCCATGCCAGATCCCCGAAGCGCTGGAAGCCGAACATCGAGTAGTAGATGAAGAAGGGGATCATCGGTGTGTCGTTCACGCTGTACGACGTGGCGGCTGCGATCCAGGACGCCATCGCACCTGGTTCGTTGATGCCTTCCTGGAGGATCTGACCCTTCTTGTCCTCCTTGTAGAACATCAGCTGATCGGCATCCTGGGGCCGGTAGAGCTGACCGACCTGCGAGAAGATCCCGAACTGCCGGAACATGCCCTCCATGCCGAAAGTCCGGGACTCATCCGGCACGATCGGCACCACGTGTGGACCGATCTGCTTGTCCCGCATCAGCGTGTTGAGGATGCGGACGAACGCCATGGTCGTCGAGATCTGACGCTCACCAGTGCTTTCCAGTTGATTCTTGAAGGCTGACAGGTCCGGCACGGGGAGCGTCGTGGACGACTTCTGCCGCCGGCTGGGCACGCTGCCTCCGCCGAGAGCGGCCCGGCGCTCCGCCATGTAGCGACCCTCGGGGCTGTCGTCGGCGGGCTTGAGGTAGGGGTACTTGAGCAGGTCTTCGTCGGCGATCGGCAGATCGAAGCGGTTGCGGAACACCCGCAGCGCGTTCTCGGCCATCTTCTTCTGCTGGTGAGTGATGTTCTGGCCTTCGCCGGCTTCGCCCATGCCGTAGCCCTTGACAGTCTTGGCAAGGATGACGGTCGGCTCACCGGTGTGCTC
>JBKPEY010000369.1:0-4548 GCA_046744405.1 Actinomycetota bacterium | reverse complement strand
TCGATGTTGGTCGGTGGAGCCTTCCTGCTGCTTGTGCTGCAGTCCTCGCTGGTCTCCGCCGCTTGGAACGATCTTGCTGTCCGCGCCAACGACGTCGCTCGCCTCCTTCAAGAAGAAGGAATTGAGGAAACTCGATCGACGCTTGCCGAGGACCGCAACAGCGCCGCGCAGGTTCAGATCGTTGACGAAGCCAATCGAGTCGTCGGCTGGAGCATCCGCGGCCTGCGCAGCAGCCCCATGTCAACATTGCGCCCTGCGCCAGGCCGGACGATGAGAGAGGAGCTTTCGCGCGTACCGGCGCTTGGCGGGGACGACGAAATTCTTGTCAGCGCTCGTGGCGCTGAGCTGCACGGCAAGCGCTACGTCATTCTGGTCGCTGCCCCGCTCGAGGTGCAGACCGACACCCTGCGTACGGTCGGATTGCTGCTGCTCGCAGCCACACCACTCCTTGTCGCACTGGTCGCCGTAGCGGTCTGGATTCTGGTGGGTCGATCGTTGAAGACCGTCGAACGGATCCGCCGACAGGTGGCAGAAATCGATGGGCGCCGACTTCACGAGCGCGTGGAGGTGCCGCCGACAGTAGACGAGATCGCGGCGCTCGCCTCCACTATGAACCAGATGCTGGACAAGTTGGAACAATCGGACAACTTGCATCGGGCGTTCTTCTCTGACGCGAGCCACGAGCTGCGTAGCCCGCTGTCGACACTGGTGACGACCGCCGAAGTGGCCAGTCTTGACGAGAGCGGCAGGACCTGGCTCGACATGCAGCAGACGGTGCTCAATGAGTCGAGCCGGATGCAGTCATTGGTAGAGGATCTGCTCACGTTGGCAAAGGTCGATTCCCATCAGCTCCAGCTTGATCTGCAAGATGTTGATCTTGAAGATGTGCTGGATGCAGAGATCAGGAGGCTGCGAACGGTATCCAGCCTGCAGATCAATGCCGAGCTGGAGCCGACGCGGGTACGCGGTGACGAGCGCCGCCTGATGCAAGTCTTCCGCAACCTTATGGACAATGCCGCGCGGCATGCCAAGTCGACGATCATGGTCGGCATGGAGCGGCGGCCCGGCGAGCTGGTGGTCTCGGTCGACAATGACGGCGAGATCATCAGTGAGGAAGATCGAAATCGAGTGTTCGAGCGCTTCGCGCGGCTCGATGCCAGTCGATCATCAGATGGTGGCGGGAGCGGTCTCGGTCTGGCGATCACTCGGGAGATCATGGTTGCCCACGGCGGGAAGATACTGGCAGCCGAGTCGGACGGCTGGTGCCGCTTTCAGGTGATCTTGCCAGTGGCGGACTGATCTCTATGCGCTGAGCCTGTCAAAGCGCCCGCGAGCCCCTTCAAAGGCTCAGGGCATCTCCGTATCGGGATCAAGCCGGTAGCCCATGCCTCGGACGGTATTGAGCGTCCGCAGGCCGTACGGCGCATCGATTTTCTTGCGTAGATAGCCGATGTAGACCTCTACAACGTTCTCGCTGCCCTCGTACGCCGCGTCCCAGACGTTGTCCAAAATTTCGAATTTGCCTACCACGCTGCCGGCGCTACGCATCAAAAAGGTCAGCAAGCTGAACTCGCGCGCTGTTAGCTTGATCAAATCCCCGCGGCGGGTGACGGTCCGCCGCGCCGGGTCCAAGACCAGGGTGCCGACGGTGATCTTGTTGGGTCGCTCCGGTGCTCCCCGGCGAATCAACGCGCGAAGGCGCGCGACCAGCACCTTGAAGCTGAACGGTTTGGTCAGATAGTCATCGGCACCAAGATCGAAAGCATCCGTCTGATCATATTCACCATCCTTGGCAGTGAGCATGATCACTGGAGTCCAGATGCTGCGCTCCCGGATGTCTTTGAGGACGTCGTAGCCGTTCATGCCCGGAAGCATGATGTCGAGAATCGCTACGTCGTAGCTGAACTCCGATGCCGCCCACAAACCCGAGACTCCGTCGTGGACGAGATCGACGACAAAGCCCTCGCCGACCAGCCCGCGACGCATCGACTCGGCGAGGCCCTTCTCGTCCTCAACGATCAGCACTCGCATTCGCGTCCCCCTAGCTCCCAATCTGCGCGGCCCCAGTACTCACGGCTCAGCTGGCATCAGGAGTTCCCAGGTCTCAGCTACACCACAGCGTGGATCAACCAGAGTCCAACCTGGACGGCCATGTAGGAGCAATCAATGGGAAGCGGCGCGATGCTCAAACCGACCGGCCCAAACCTGTCGCGGCCAAAGATCCGGCCCGGCCACTGGGGGCAGTGGCTGGTTACGGGTGCCGTCGGGTTGGTCGGCTTCGTCGTCCTCGCGCTGCTCTTGGAGTTAGGTGCCAGCATTGATCAGTTTGATCACAGGGTGCTGGCCGCAGTCATCAGTGCACGAGAGCCGAACCTTACGCTGCTGGCGCGGGCAGCCAGTTTGCTGGGTTCGGCCGGCGCACGGGTTGGGCTCGCCATTGCGGGAGCCGTGCTGCTCTGGCTCCGAACGCGCCGATTCCTGTTACCAGTTGCCCTGTTGGCGGCCGTTGCAGCGACCGTCAGCCTAGTGACCATCCTGAAGATCGCGCTCGACCGGTCGCGACCACCCGCGAACCTGGTGCTCGGCGCGCCACCGACCGACAAGGCGTTTCCGTCGGGTCATGCAGCAGGTGGTTCGGTGGCCGTCATCCTTATAGCTTTGCTGCTCGACTTGACTGCTACAAAGCCATTCGTCCGGCGGCTCTTGGTGATCATCGGATGCCTACTGGCGCTGCTGATCGGTTGGAGCCGCAGCTATCTTGGCGATCATTGGCCGACTGACGTTTTGGCCGGCTGGTTCCTGGCAGCGGTCATGGTGTCGGTAACGATGGCCCTGGTGACAGAGACCGCGCCGCCTCAACAATGACGTGGCGCCAAACTGCCCTGTATCTTGACCGTACCGGGCTGCTCAACGACGAGCGTCGACCATCCGCTGTCGGACGGTCGCACGCAGCCATTGGAGGTGGACAGGTATCGAGACCAATGCACGCGGATTAGGTATTCACCCGGTTTTGGCAAGGACACCGTTAAGGAATCGGCATTCCGAGCCATAACTTGTCCTGGGGCTGAGATAACCGGCTCCGGGTTCGTCACGGCATAGAGCGTCCACGTCGGATCCGACCAAACTGCCTGCAAGTACGGCAACCCATTACGCACCAAGGTCGCTTCATCTGACGACGCCCAGTCATACGGTCCCTGAGAGATGGCCACATACGAGATGGCGTTGTCATCGAGCCATTCTCGATATGTGTCGGCGTTGAGGGTTCCGTCGTAGAAGATCGGGCTGTTCCCCGTATCGACCTGGCGCGACCACCCTCGTGCGATGGGAACCACTGGTGCCACAGCGGCAGCCTCGCCGCGCCGCCGCGTCGGAACGACCTCAATGGGCCCGACAACCCCACGATCACGCAGCTGGTCTAGGAGAGGTGCATAGAACTTACTGCTAAGGGCGGGGTCGCCCCGCTCCAGCACCTCTGTGACGGATACCGGCGGCAACAGCAGGGCCACTGCTGCGGCGGCGGCAATGACAGCCAGCAGAGGTACGAGGGCGACAGCCACGATAATCGGCGCTGCGAACAACTCGGGCAGACGCGTCGCAGTCGTGCCGACAGGTGTGGGTATCAGATAAGCCCCAGCGACCAGCCCAGCCGATAGCAGCGCACCCCACCGGACCACCGGACGGCGCCAACACAGTCCGGCCACAGCTAGGCAGACGAGAAAACCCATCAGCGCTTGCTTCGTTGCGAATGTTTGATATCCACCGTTACCGAACGCCAACCCCACGGCGATGGTTGGTACCAGACCACTGACGCCGAGAATCAGGCCCTCCCGTCGGCGGCCAGACAAGAAAAGCGCACCGCCGGCTATACCGAGGAACAAGCCATCTACCGGACTAGTGAGCGCTGCCAGAACAGAAAGCACTGAGGCGGTGCGCAGACGTCCGGAAATCAGAGCCAACACCGCACCGAGCGCAACCGCGAGACCGAGCGCAAACGTCGTCCGTGTCACCACGAGATTCCCGGCAAGGCAGACCGCCGCAACAATCGCCCCGGCGATCGGTCGCAGCACCGCAGTGTGCTTCAACAGCGCGGCGAAAAGTACGACGCTGAGCACGTACGCAAGCGCTGTCGTGAGGCGTACGCCTAACAGCGCCATCACCGGGGGAGACAAAACGCTGTAGCCGAGCGGATCAAAGCCGCCATACCAACGGAGATCGAGCAGCTCGGGCCAATGCTGCTCGGCCAGCTGGGCGTACGCCAACTGTGCCGACCAATCGCGACCCATAGGGGCGGCAAGGAGGTATGCAGCAGCTAAAAGAATTGCAAGCAATCCAGCGACCACAATCCCCGGCGACTGTCGCCACAGTGAACGGATAGTCAACAGGATCCTGCGAGGCGCGTCGGTGAACCTTTTCCCGACCTCGACACTCGCCGAACTCTCGTTGACCGTCTCTTCGTTCTGAGGCAGCTGGCGCCCGATCCGCGAGCCGATTCCGCCCGACAACGGTGTCCCCCTCTCCGCGCACGAACTGCCCGAGAAACGCTCTCGA
>JBKPEY010000543.1:0-5704 GCA_046744405.1 Actinomycetota bacterium | reverse complement strand
TACGCGTCTGAGAAGTCAATCGTCAGGCCGGAGTTGGCAGTCACGCGCTCAGCCTCGCTTCGGCTGAGTGATGCCAGGTCCGGCGCGGTCGTGAAACGGCCCTCGGTCAGGTACCAGCCGACGAGTGCAGCGGACGCAGACAGCATCAGCACCAGTAAGAAGGCAAGCCAACCCTTGCGACGCTTACGGGACCGGCGCTCGCGTTCAGCGGCCAGCCGTTCTGGAGACGGCTCGTGCACCGACCGGGCAACGGCCGGCGGTGGGGCATCGATCATCGTCCGCGTGCCAGCCAGAGCCCGGGGCTCAACTCGGCCGGGCAGCATCGACGCCGGCACTTTCTGCGTCACCTCGTAATCCGCACGGTCGCGTGGCCTTGGCTTGGCCCCGGGGACTGCAGGTGTGATGCGCAGTTCTCGAGTCAGCTCTGGATCATCGGCCTGGCCACGCTCCAGCGAGCTGCGAGCTCGTCGTACGTGGGAAAGAAAGACCTTGGCGTCAGGCTGGCGCAGATTGGCATTCCGAGCCGTCGCGCGGGTCACCAGAGCGTCCACATACGGTGGAATCCGGCCCGCACTGGGCCCGGTCGATGGTAGCGGTACGTCGCGGTGCACATGCGCGTACGCGATCTGAATGGGCGTATCGCCGGTGTGTGGCTTGCGACCGGTCAGCAGCTCGAAGAGAACTATGCCGGCGCTGTAGACGTCCGATCGTGCGTCCGCGTGTCCGGACATCACAAGCTCAGGCGGCAGATAAGAAACGGTGCCGATGACCAACCCTTGGGTGGCGGTGTTGCTCTGGGACGAGACGGCTTTGGCTAGTCCGAAATCCGCGACCTTGATCTGCCCACGGTCGCTGATCAAGACGTTCTCAGGCTTCACATCGCGATGAACCAGTCCGGCGTTGTGGGCGATCGCGAGAGCCGCGAGCACCGGCTCCATGATCTCCAAGGCCCTTTTCGGAAGCATTGGTGCTTCCCGATTGAGCACGTCACGCAGCGTCTGTCCCTCGACGTACTCCATTACGATGTACGGCCGACTGTTCGGACCTTCCCGATCTTGACCTTGATCAAAGACCGACACCACGTTCGGATGGGACAGCTTGGCTGCGGCTCGTGCCTCACGATCGAACTTCCGCGCGAACTCGGTCTCGTCGCCCAGTCCGACGTGCATCACCTTGACTGCGACGGTACGGGTGAGGCGGGTATCGACAGCCCGATACACCGTGGCCATGCCACCGCGCGCGAGCCGCTGAGTGATCTCATAACGACCGTCCAGAAGACGACCTACCAAAGGGTCGCCAACGGTCGTCATCGTCACGTCTGCTCCATACACGGTGGGGAAGATGGCCGTGCTGGCCTCCGGCCCGAGTCTAGGAGTCACCTCGTACCCCCACGACCAAGGCGCGCCGCCGCTGCCCGATTCGTCGCGCATCAACGGCTAGTCGATCCGTCCGGCATGTGTAGAGGATGCCTCAGCGTAGCGGCGCACCGGAATTCGACCGGCGCCGTGAGCCAGCCGGCCGGCTCGCACCGCGTATTTCATCGCCTCGGCCATTCGGACCGGATCCTCGGCTCGGGTAACCGCTGAGGCCAGCAGTACGGCGTCACAACCCAGTTCCATTGCCAGCGCTGCCTCCGAGGCCGTACCGATTCCGGCGTCCAGTACCACGGGCACTGAAGCGTGCTCCACGATCAACTCGATGTTGTGTGGATTGCGGATGCCCAATCCCGAGCCGATCGGTGCACCCAGTGGCATCACAGCCGCACAACCCGCATCGGCCAGTTTGCGCGCCAAGACCGGATCGTCGTTGGTATAGGGAAGGACGACGAAGCCGTCGGCCACCAGGCGTTCCGCGGCATCCAGCAGCTCGATCGGATCGGGCAGCAAGGTGATCTCGTCGGCGATCACCTCCAGCTTGATCCAGTTGGTCTCGAGCGCCTCGCGTGCCAGTTGCGCCGTCAGCACCGCATCGGCACTGGTGTAGCAGCCGGCGGTATTGGGCAGCACAGCGATCTGGTGGCGGTCGAGGATGCCGAGTAGCGAGCCGGGCGCTGCTACGTCGATGCGCCGCATGGCGACCGTTGTGAGCTCGGTGCCAGAGGCCAGCAGGGCCGCTTCCATCACTTCCAAGCTCGGTGCGCCGCCGGTACCCATGATCAACCGCGAGGTAAACGGCCTGCCGGCAATGAGAAGTTGATCAGCTTCAGTGTTTGTATTCGACTCGCGCACTCCGACGCTCCCCGGGTGCATCGACTCTGAGCTGGCCGATGAGCGGATCTCAACCACCTTGCACCGCCGTCACGATCTCCACCTTCGCCCCCTCCGACAACTCGATCTCGGCGTGCTGACTCCTTGGAACGACTTCACCGTTGACTGCGACGGCGATGCCGCGCCGGGCGGTGGCACCGTCAGGTAGGTCGAGCACTTCACTGAGGCGGACCGGCGGAACGACCTCCCGAGGCCGCCCATTGACGTGAATGATCATTGAGCACGACTCCCGGTGAGCGCGAAACGATCAAGAGTGAATGGCGCAGCGACGCTGTCCAGTTCGCCGCTCATGATCAAGGCCGTAATGACGTCCGCGGTAATCGGGGTCAATAACACGCCATTGCGATAATGACCGGTCGCCAGCAGCAGACCCTCCATGTCACAACCGCCCAGGATGGGCGCATTGTCCGGAGTACCGGGTCGCCAGCCGACTGAGGTCTCAGCCAGCGCATATTCAGCGCTCATCGGCATCACGGTACGTCCGTCGCGCAGCAGTTCGTATACCGCGCCAGCTGTCACCCGATGATCAAAGCCTAGCTCCTCGACGGTGGCGCCGAGTACCACCTCACGCCCACTTTCACGAGGCACAAGATAGATCTCCGCGCCGCGTACGTACGCGCGGATGGTGAGACTTGGGCCCGGTAACCGGCCCGGGTCCAGGCGTACGATCTGCCCCTTTACCGGACGAACCGGAACATCGGGGAGGCCATCGATCTGACCGGCCCAGGCTCCGTTGGCTACTACAACCCAGCCAGCACCAATGCGGCTGCCGTCCGCGAGCTCGACACCGGTTACCACGCCCTTGGATGAGGTGACCCGATGTACGAAACCTGGCAGCTCTCGTACGCCCATCCGATGCGCGGACTTGATCAAGGCCCGCCACAGCAGCCGGTTATCGCAACTCCAATCTCCCTCCACGAGCAGCCCGGAGCGAATCGTCGGTGCCAGCAGCGGCTCGTGGCGCCGGCTCTCCCTACTAGTCAGTCGCTCAGCCGGATGGCCTACCCGCGCCAAGAAATCGGCAAACGTCGCCAGCCGGGCAGCATCATCGGCGTCGTATGCCACCGAGAGGTTCGGCGTCCGTCGCAGCCCTGTTGGCAGGTCGCTGGCCATCTCCAGCTCGGCGACGAAGTCGGCATACCGGCTGAGTGAGGCCAGGTTCAGGTCCAGAAGGCGCTGCTCGGTGAACGTCGTCTCGGTAACCGGGGCCAGCATGCCGGCGGCAACTCCAGAGGCGGCCGCCGATCGCTCACCGACGATGACCGCTACATCGAGGCCCGCCTGCCGGAGCCGCCAACTGATCGAGGTGCCGATCAGGCCTCCGCCGATGACGACAACATCAGCGGTAGCAGAGTTCCCGGCTGAGCTCACCGAGTCAGTTTAGTGTCGTCTAGATACGGCATTTTCGTCTGGAGGTGCACACAGCCATGGAGTTTGGACTGACCACATTCGCTGAAATTACTGATCCGAGCACCTCGCCGGGTGAGCGGCTCCGCCAGGTCGTTGAGGAGGCCAAACTTGCCGACGAACTCGGGTTGGAGATCTATGCCATAGGCGAGCATCACCGGCCGGACATGGCGGCCTCAGCTCCAGAGATCGTTCTTTCCACGATCGCTGGATGCACGAAAACGATCAAGCTATCTAGTGCGGTCAACGTGCTCAGCTCGGCAGATCCGGTACGCGTGTTTCAGAACTTCGTCACCCTCGACCTGCTCTCCAATCAACGCGCCGAGCTGATGGTGGGCCGCGGCTCGTTCACCGAGTCATTTCCGCTGTTTGGCTATTCGCTGTCCGACTACGACGAACTTTTCGCCGAGAAGCTCGATCTGCTGCTAAGGCTCCGCGAGGATCAGCCAGTGACCTGGCGCGGAAAGTTTCGGCCGCCACTGGACAACGCCATGATCTATCCCCGCCAGGAAGCACGCCCGCTCCCGATTTGGATCGCCGTCGGCGGCACCCCGAACTCAGTGGTTCGGGCCGGAACGCTCGGTCTGCCCATGGCGCTAGCGATCATTGGTGGCCGGCTGGGCGCCTTTGCGCCCTTGGTTGAGCTTTACCGCAAGGCACTGGAGTACGGGGAGCATGATCCCGGCACGCCGCTCGCCGTGCACAGCCACGGTTACGTCTTCACCGACGAACGGGCGGCGCGAACAGAGTTTTTGCCCGCCTACCGCCGAACGTTTGCCAAGATCGGCCGCGAACGAGGCTGGGCACCGATGACAGACGCGGCGGTCGAAGAGCTGATCGCCCCGGAGGGCGCCTTGTTCTTCGGCAATCCCGAAAAGGTGGCTGAGAAGATCATCAGACTGCATGAACTTCTCGGCATTGATCGTTTTGAGATGCATGCCGCTCATGTTGATCATGCATCGAGCATGCGCTCGATCGAGCTCTTCGGTGCCGAAGTAGCTCCGTTGGTTCGCAAGGAGTTGGCTGGTCAATCGCCGGTCTAGTCGGCGGGAAGATGGCGGCATGCGAGAAGTGGTTGGCGGGGTCATCGAAATTCCCATCGGCTATGTCAAGGCGTACGCGGTCGTCACGGACGATGGCGTTGTGCTGGTCGACACTGGGTTACCAGGACGAGCCGACAAGGTGGTGCGCGCCATCGTGGAGAGCCGGCGCCACGTCGGCCAGGTGCAGACAATCCTGCTGACACATTGGCACCCCGACCACGTAGGCGGCGTCGCGGAGCTGCGTCGCCGCTCAGGTGCCCGGATCGTCGCCCATGCAGGGGATGCACTGCGCATCTCGGGTGCAAAACCTGGTGCAAGGAACCGCTTCCTCCGTATCGCAGCGGCCGTCCTGCCGGCACCGGAGCCGGTTCCCGTGGACGAGACGCTGACAGTGGATGGCCCGATATCGATACCGGGCTTCAGCTCCATCCATACGCCAGGGCACACGTCCGGGCATGTTGCGTTCCTCCTCGATCGGGCCGGCGGCGTGCTGTTCGCAGGCGATGCCGCCCGCAGCGGACGAAAGGGACACGTTCACGCCGGGCCCAAGATGGTTGCCGAGGATCGGGAGGCCGAGTTGACCAGCATCTCGCGGCTCGCAGGCCTGACATTCGAGGCAGCTGTCTTTGGCCACGGCCGGGCGATATCCCACGATGCAGCGCAGCGGTTCCGTGAATTCGTCGCGCGCGGGTAGCGGCAACCTTGCTCGATCGTGGGTTTGAGATATCGCACATATGAAGACAGTCGGTGGCAGGATGCCCCTCGTGGTCGCTCTCCAGATTCACGGCGTCTCGGAATCCACTCGCCGTACGCTTTCAGCCGAGGCGAGAGCTCGCAACGAGTCGTTGCAGGAATATCTTCTCGATCTGCTTGATCGTGAGGCGCACGACATCGACAACCGCCGGCTTCTTGAGGCGCAGCCGGTTGATTTTGTGAAGCTCATTCACCCCGACCGAGTACACCAGCCGACCTAGTCCAGCCCGCACC
>JBKPEY010000505.1:0-1884 GCA_046744405.1 Actinomycetota bacterium | reverse complement strand
AGCGTCTGGGGTGACGAGACCGAGATTGCCGCAGCAGCAGTTGCGCTGGCCAGTCGACGGATCAGCAAGCCCTCGGATCCTAAGACGACCGCACGACCTGCTTCCGAACTGTTCGCCGACGCCGGGCAGACCGTTACTCCTGAAGGCATCGGAGCCGATGAGGCGCTGCGCATCTTTGAGGATGTCATTGCACCCGCAACTCGGGCTCAGGATGATGCACTGAATCTCGCCTACATACCAGCCGCACCGACCCGTGCTGCACTTGCCTTCGATGCCGTGGTGAGCAGCTACAACATCTTCGCCGGCAGCTGGGAGTCGGGAGCTGGTGCGATCTTCGCGGAAAACCAGGCGCTCGGCTGGCTGGTTCAGCTGCTCGGCTGGCCGCCAACGGCCGGTGGCTGCTTCATGGCCGGCGGGACCACCGGCAATCTGTCCGCATTGGTTGCCGCACGGCAGTTCGCGCGCAACCAGCTGGGCAGGCATCCATCCGGGCAATGGCGGCTGGCCTGTACGACGCAAGCCCATTCGTCGGTACAGCAAGCAGCATCCGTGCTAGACGCCGAACTAGTCATGGTGCCGGAAAATGATCAAGGTCAAATGACCGGCGAAGCTCTGCATTCAGCGTTGATCAACTCGCGCGACGTATTTGCAGTGGTGGCGTCGGCCGGCACTACGAATGTGGGCATCGTCGACGACTTGGCCGGCATCGCCGAGGTGTCGGAGCGGTTCGGCATTTGGATGCACGTTGACGGCGCTTACGGCGGTGCAGCGCTGGCAGCCCCGAGCGTGCGCCATCTGTTCAACGGAATCGAACTCGCCGATAGCTTCATCGTCGACCCGCATAAGTGGCTCTTCGCAACTTATGACTGTTGCGCCTTGCTCTATCGGAAGCCTGAACTTGCTCGGGCCGCGCACTCCCAACATGCCGGCTACCTGGACGCCGTTGACCGTGAGGTCTGGAATCCATGGGACTACGGCGTCCACTTGACTCGGCGGGCCCGCGGCTTACCGTTTTGGTTCAGCTTGGCGACACACGGGACCAACCGATACGCCGCGGCCATTGAACAGAGCCTGGCAACCGCACGGGTTGTGGCAGAGGGAATCCAAAGCATTCCGCAGCTTCGCTTGCTTTTGAGGCCAACGCTGTCGGTGGTGCTCTTCGACCGGCCTGGCTGGGATGAGGCTGCCTACCGTCGTTGGTCACGACGACTAGCCCTTGAGGGTCGGATCCTCTGTGTTCCGACGCAGTGGAGGGGCCGGACCGTGCTGCGACTCGCGTTCGTCAATCCGGCCACCGAGGCCGATCAGGTCCTTGAGGTGCTGTCCGAGACGACCGCCGACCCCAATGGCGAAATCTAGGTCTAACAGGCGGCTGCCGCCACCTACGTACACCTACCTTGCAGTCGGTCTGCACAGGCTGCAACGTGTGCAGACCGTCAGAAACCTGTGCAGAGCTCGGTGACCTCAAGCGGCGTGCGGACTGACCAGTTGGCAGGTGACCCGGGCGGTGCAGACCCGCCTCTCGGCATCGTCGGTGAGCACGATCTCGTAGCTCGCGACCGAGCGGCCCAAACGTAAGGCCGTCGCGATGCCTGTCACCCACCCTGACGTCACTGCTCGATGATGTGTCGCGTTGATGTCCACCCCGACGGAGATCCTCTCCGGTTGCGCATGCATGAACGAACCAAGTGACGCCAGCGTCTCGGCGAGCACGCACGAGGCCCCGCCATGCCAAAGCCCGTACGGCTGGGTATTGCCAGCGACGGGCATCCGTCCCACGACAAGCTCAGGTGTCAGGGTCAGCAGCTCAAAGCCCATCTTGGTATTGAGCGCGCCTAGTTCGGCATATTCAGCAGGGATGTCTCGTCGGTCCTGGATCGGAGT
>JBKPEY010000593.1:0-3535 GCA_046744405.1 Actinomycetota bacterium | reverse complement strand
TTCTCGCACTGGTCTTGGTAGTTCATGAAGTCGTGATCGACATAGAGCCGCTCGGTGCCATCCGGCGCTTCATCGGTGCATGGCCATTGGATTCCCGGGCCCCCGCGAAGCTTGTCATAGCTCAGGCCCGAGTAGTCACATGGCCGCCCCCGCGAGCATTCCCGCCAGGCCTGAAATGCTTCCTCGGGGGTATCCCATGGCGGTAGCGGCCGGCCGCTGCGATCAGTGAAGCCCATCCGGCGGGCGTAATCCAGCCAAATATCAAGATCAATGCGTGCCTCACCGGGCGGCGCAACCGCACGCTCCGATAGATGGACGGTCCGGTCGGTGTTGGTATAGGTGCCGGTCTTCTCCCCCCACAGTGCCGTCGGCAGCACAACGTCGGCATAGCCGGTCGTTTCGGTCAGATAGCCGTCGTTGACGACCACGAAGAGGGAGTCCTGGCCGAGAATCTTGCGAATTCGGGCGAGTTCAGGCAGTGACACCGCAGGATTGGTGCCAGCAATCCAGAGGAACTTGATCGAGCCCTGCTCGGCGTAGCGGAAGATCTGCATCGCATGGGTCGGCTCGGCCCAGTGCGGGATGACGATTGGATCGACATCCCAGAGCTTGGCAAGCGCCTCGATGTGCTGCTCGTTCTCCCAGTTGCGAAAGCCGGGAAGATCACCGTCGGCCCCGGTTTCCCGGTTGTTCTGGGCGGTCGGCTGACCGTTCATCTGCAGGATGCCAGCGCCAGGCCGACCGAGCATGCCGCGCAGTAGGTGCATATTGTTCACCGCGACTGAGGCCGCGGTGGCCTGGTGCGATTGATAGAAGCCTTGCAGGACTGTTGATACCGCATTGGAGGAGGCACCGAAGAGCTGCGCTGCCGCTTCGACGTCGCGCGCTTCGACTCCGCAGATCTCCGCAACTCGGCGCGGCGGATAGTTGGCGACTATTGAAGCAAGCTCTTCGAATCCGTTGGTGTGTTGATCGATGAAGTCATGATCGATCCAGTCGTTGTTGATCAACTGTTGCAACAAGCCGTTTGCCAGCGCGAGGTTGGTGCCGGGCTTGGGCGCTAGGTGGATCTCGGCTGCCTTGGCGACGTCGGTCAGCCGCGGGTCCACCGCGACGAGATGCGGCGGCGCAGTGCCGGCCAGCCGATCAAGGATGCGTGACCACAGCACAGTCTGGGTCGCTGCCACATTGTGCCCGAAGCAGAAAAGTGTGTCGCAGAGATCGATGTCGGTGTAGGAGCCCGGCTGTCCGTCAGAGCCGAAGGACTCCTTCAGCGACGCGGCAGCCGTCGCGGTGCAGAGCCGGGTATTGCCATCCATGTGCGGCGTGCCGATACCTGCTTTGCCGATCACTGACAGCGTGTAGTACTCCTCCAACATCAACTGACCG
This sequence comes from Actinomycetota bacterium, assembly GCA_046744405.1. Classification (GTDB taxonomy): domain Bacteria; phylum Actinomycetota; class Actinomycetes; order Propionibacteriales; family Propionibacteriaceae; genus Microlunatus. The sequence goes on along the minus strand of JBKPEY010000593.1, from coordinate 2,146 downwards.
GAGGTGTAGAAGCCATGGGACAGCGGACCTTTACGTTGCAGCAACTCCCGAGAGATGCTGGTGATCAAGTCCATGGCCTCCTCCCAGGAGGCTTCAACGAATTCCGTCCCGTTTCTGATCAAGGGCCGGGTCAGTCGATCACGAAGCTGGCCCTGCCAGCCGTACAGACCTTTCGGTCCGAGGCGGCCATGGTTCACTCGATCTTCGGCCCGCCCCCGAACCCCGACCATCTGGCCGTCTTTGACGGCGATGTCCAGACCACAGCCGTTGCTGCACAGCAGGCAGGCCGAAGGTACCCAGGAGTCAACGTCGTCAACGGTCACTCCATCGACCAGATGCAGGTCTACGCGTACGGGCCAGGACTCCCCTGCTGAGTAGGGCGTTCGCTCGCCCCAGATGTCGTCGCCGGTGCGTGCTGCCATGCTCCCCGCGTACCCGCGCAAGGCAGTGGCCACACGCCACCTGATTCGGGATTTTCAGCGCCGCTTCGAGGTCGGCTGAGCGGGTACAGGTGTTGCATGCCCAGCTTCGGGTTTCACGCCTCGCACGAGCAGGTTCATCCCAGCGAACTGCTGGTCGCGGTGCAGCGCGCCGAACAGGCCGGCTTCGAGGCAGCGATGTCGTCGGACCACTTCTCTCCATGGAGCAAGCGGCAGGGTCACTCAGGGTTTGCCTGGTCGTGGCTTGGTGCCGCCCTGCAGGCCAGCACGCTGCCGTTCGGGGTGGTCAACGCGCCAGGCCAGCGCTATCACCCTGCCGTGATCGCCCAGGCCATCGGCACCCTGAGCGCGATGTATCCCGGGCGGGTCTGGGTGGCGCTCGGCACTGGCGAGGCCAGCAACGAGCACATCACCGGTACCGGCTGGCCCTCCAAGCAGGTCCGCAACGACCGGCTCGGTGAATGTGTCGAGATCATTCGGAGACTGCTGCGCGGCGAGGAGGTGAGCCACGACGGACTAGTCCACGTCGACCGGGCGCGGGTATGGACCCGCCCACCCGAGCCGCCACCTCTGATCGGCGCGGCGGTCAGTGTTGAGACGGCTCGCTGGTGCGCATCCTGGGCGGACGGATTGATCACAGTCAACGCCGAGCGAGAGCATTTGCGCCGCATGATCGACGCCTATCGAGCGGCGGGCGGTCGCGGACGGTTGCACCTGCAGGTCCACCTGAGCTGGGCACCGGACGAGGCGGAGGCCGCGGCGATCGCCCATGATCAGTGGCGCAGCAACGTTTTCCCACCGCCTGCCTGTTGGGACATTGACAGCGCTGAAACTTTCGATGCCGTCTCCGAAGACGTTCCCATCGAGCGGATACGCCAGGTCGTGAACATCTCTTCCGATCTCGGCTGGCATACCTCCAAACTCGCCGAGTACGCCGAGCTCGGTTTCGATGAGATCGCTCTGCACCACGTCGGGCAGCGGCAAGAGGAGTGGATCGACACCTTTGGGTCCAAGGTCCTGCCGCAGCTGAGGCAGGCCTCGACTGGCGCCTGAGTCAGTTCGTCAGCGGTAGGTAGCGCACCATCAGTACGCCGTCGATGGCGGCGATCGCCTTGATCACCGTATCCGGAACATCGCTGTCAACATCGACCAAGGTGTAGGCCAGGTCCTTTCGGGACTTGTTCGTCATGGTCGTGATGTTGAGACCGGCCATTGCCATCTCGTGAGAGATCCCGCCGACCATGTTGGGCACATTGGCATTGGCAATCGCCACCCGGAATCGAGATTCCCTGGGCAGGATCACATCGGGAAAGTTGACCGAATTCCGGATGATCCCATCGAGCAGATAGTCACGTACCTGATCGGCGACCATTACCGCGCAGTTCTCCTCAGCCTCTCGCGTCGAGGCACCTAGATGCGGCAACAAGATCACTCCCGGCTGGTGGGCCAGTTGCGGATTGGGAAAGTCGCAGACGTAGCCCGACAGCTGACCAGACTTCAAGGCCTCCAAGATCGCGGTCTCATCGACAACGCCACCCCGGGAAAAGTTGAGGATCACAGAGCCGGGTTTCATCTGCGCCATCCCGCCGGCATCGACCATGCCGCGGGTCGCATCGACAAGTGGCACGTGCAGGCTAAGGAAGTTGCTGTGCTTGAGCACGTCGCTCAGGCTGTGTGCTTTCCTGACCGTCGCCGGCAGGCTCCAC
>JBKPEY010000280.1:0-3860 GCA_046744405.1 Actinomycetota bacterium | reverse complement strand
CTGTGACGTGTTCTTGTCCGATGACCTCGGCGAAGGTGTCCGGCCGGTAGCGCCGGTAGAGGGCAAGCGGGACGCTTGAGGACGCGCTGCCGACGTGATCGTCGAACAACGCCTCAACCTGGGTGTGCTCGATCCGATCAGGCTCAGCTGGTGAGGGCTGGAGGTCGTCGAGCCCTGCTTCTTCCACGCCTTGCACCTTATGCCGGGATGGTGACAGCCGGGGTGCCCTAACCGCGAATGTCTGCTCCTACGGATCGGCGCGGAGCGAGCGCCAGCGAGCGGAGCAATCGAACACGGATCGCGCCCCCGCCGTTGTGAGGAGGAGCGAGGGGACATGCTTTTCGTCCCCGAGCAACGACGAAGTAGGCGGGCTGAAAGGCGCGATCCGCGCGGAGCGAGCGCCAGCGAGCGGAGCAATCGAACACGAGTAGGCTCCGCTGGCGTGAACCTCGACTGGGTGCTCTTTGACGCTGACGGCGTGCTCCAGGGTGCCCGGCAGGGCTGGATGGAGGAACTCACGGCCTGGGCTGGACCACGAACCGAAGAGTTCTTGCTCGCCATCGCAGCTGCCGACGTCGCGTGCCTCACTGGCAAGGATTTCGGAGCGGCGATGGCAGAGGTATTGCGGCAATTCGAGATCGATGCGCCGCTCGAGCAGGTCATTGATCGGCAATTTTGGATAGAGGTCCGGCAGCCAATGCTCGACGCAGTGCGCGCGGTTCGTGATCTTGGGCTGCGGTGCGCGCTCGCGACCAATCAACAGAATTTGCGTGGCGGGTACATGCGCAGCTCGCTTGGATTTGCAGAAATCTTCGACGAGCAGTTCTACTCATTCGAGATCGGGTTTGCCAAGCCCGAGGCGGGGTACTTCAAGGCGATCATGGACCGCATTGCCGTCGCGCCAGACCGGGTGCTTTTCATTGATGATCATGAGGGGAACGTTGCCGGGGCCCGAGAGATTGGGATCCACAGCGAGCTCTTTCCAGTCGACGGCGGCGTGCCAGCACTGAAACTGATCTTGGGCCGCTACGGCATACGGCTGTGACGGTCCGGATCGGCATTTCAGGCTGGACCTACCCCCGCTGGCGGGGGACGTTCTATCCGCGCGGACTGCCACAGCGCGAGGAGCTGCGATACGCGGCCGAGCGGATGAACTCCGTTGAGATCAACGGCAGCTTCTACTCACTGCAGCGCCGATCCAGCTTCGAGGCGTGGGCGGCTTGCGTGCCACAGGACTTTGTCTTTGCCGTCAAGGGTGGGCGGTTCATTACCCATATGAAGAAGCTGAGCGGCATCGAAACGGCGCTGGCTAATTTCTTCGCCTCCGGCGTTCTAGCTCTTGATCAGAAATTGGGTCCGATCTTGTGGCAGCTGCCGCCGAATCTTGGCTTCAATGCTGATCGGATGCAGGCCTTCTTCGCGCAACTGCCGGGTACGGCGGGGTCCGCAGCCAAGATCGCTGATGATCATGATCGACGCGTGCCTGATGATCACGCCTTGACCAAGGCCCCGCACCCGAGGCACCGACTGCGACATGCCATCGAAGTGCGACACGAGAGCTTTCGTACCCCTGAGTTCTACAAGCTGCTCAGCCGGCACAAGATCGCGCTCGTCGTTGCCGACAATCCCGGCAAGTGGCCGATCATCACCGAGATCACCACAGACCTTATGTATGTGCGGCTGCATGGTCATGATCAGCTTTACGCAAGCGGCTACAGCGACCGTGAGCTCGACCAATGGGCTACCAAGATCAGGTCTTGGGTGGAGCGGGGGTGCGATGTCTATGCCTACTTTGACAACGATGCCAAGGTACGAGCCCCGTTCGACGCGATGAGTCTCATGGACCGGCTGGGCCTCCGAGCAGCTTGACGCCCGGACAGGCAGCGGTCCCCCGCGTACCCGAAAGAGCTCACTTACCCTTGCTGCCGTCAAGCCCTGGGGGGTTGGGTGAGTTATCGCCACACGAGGGACCAGAGAACGAGTGTACGGGATCGCTGTCAGTCGATGAGTTCTAGACCTTCAGCTGGCCTGTATTCGTAAGGAACGGCTGACAGGAGTCCACTTGCATGTCCAGCAACGCCAGGTCAAGCAACAAGGCCCGCGCCCTCGACCTGAGGAGAGGCGCAGATCGCACCTTCGTACACCTGTTGGTCAACACACTGCTCGTGTCTGTCATCAACTTCACGATGTGGTTCGCCGTCACGTTCTGGGTCTTTTTGGAGACCAAGTCCGTGCTCGCCACAGGAATGGTGGCCGGTATCTTCCTGCTGACCACAGCCACCAGTGGCATCTGGTTCGGCAGCCTGGTGGACCGCTACCGCAAGAAGACGATCATGCAAGCGTCTGCTGCGGTCTCGCTGACTCTCTACGCCGTCGCCTTCACGTTGTATCAGCTGACGCCAGAGCAAACGTTCACGAATCCAGCCAGTTTGCGGTTGTGGGTTTTCATCGTGCTGACGATGTTGGGCGTTATCACCGGCAACATCCGCTCGATCGCCTTGCAGACGCTGGTGACGGTATTGATCCCTGATGATCGCCGGGACAGGGCCAACGGCCTAGTTGGCACGACAACGGGCGTGTCGTTTCTGGTTACCTCGGTGATCAGCGGCGTACTGGTTGCTGCTGGCGGCATGTTCTATGCCTTGCTGCTGGGCCTGGCGGTGCTGGGACTCAGCATCGTGCACCTGGCACTTGTCGGTATAGCAGACCGTTCCCAAGGCGCAGCGACGTCAGGCGCCGAGCCAATTCAGCCAGAAGCCCAAGCGAATAAGGTCGACCTGCGCGGCACGCTACGGCTGGTGCGCGGAGTTCCCGGCCTGCTGGCCCTAATTGGCTTTTCCTGCTTCAACAACTTCCTCGGCGGCACCTTCATGGCCTTGATGGATGCCTACGGATTGTCGCTGATGTCGGTGGAGGGCTGGGGTCTGCTCTGGGGCGCTCTGAGCACGGGTTTCATCGCGGGGGGGCTTGCCGTTGCCAAGACGGGTCTCAGCAAGACTCCGGTACGCATACTGCTGCTGATCAACCTCGTGTTGTGGAGCGTGACCTGTGTATTCCCGCTACGTTCGTCGGTGATCTTGCTGGCAGCAGGTATGGCCGTCTATATGGTCCTGATCCCGTACGCCGAGGCTGCCGAGCAGACCGTACTTCAGCAGGTCGTGCCGTTCGAGCGGCAGGGCAGAGTCTTCGGATTCGCACAGAGCGTTGAGCAGGCGGCCTCGCCGCTGACGGCGTTTCTGATCGGCCCGCTGACACAACTGATCTTCATCCCGTTCATGACAACCGGCGCAGGTGCTGACCTGATCGGCGGCTGGTTCGACACCGGCCCCGACCGAGGCATCGCACTGGTCTTCGTACTGACTGGGACAGTCGGACTTGGAATCACGGCCTACGCGCTACGCAGCCGGCCCTATCGGCAGCTGAGTGAGCACTATGCCGGGCGCCCAGAACTCTGCCTCGCCTGCTGACTGGCTTGTTCTGGGCGTACGAGGAATTCCTAAGCGTTGATCAGGGAGCCCTCAGGCGTGATGGCGTCGGCATCTTCATCGTCGAACCAGACGCCGCCAGCACCGAGGTAGCGGAACTTGACCGGCTGGCCGGACGGCACTGCGACACTCACGCTCCGCGTACCGTTGCTGCGACGCACCAGCTTGTGGGCGCCTGGCACCCAGTCGTTGAAGGTTCCGACCGCCGATACCGGTCCATCGTGGATGTCGTCAGGCAGGATGAACTGGATACGAGTGCTGGTGCCGCTGGACTTGATATTCAAGGACATGAATCGATCTCCGTGACGAGTCGAGGAAGTTGGTCTTCCGGCAGAGACTAAGTCAGCTCCCGACCGCATTGGCGACGCGACACAC
>JBKPEY010000120.1:0-1353 GCA_046744405.1 Actinomycetota bacterium | reverse complement strand
CAAGTCGTTCCGCGTCGTTCACGCATAGTCCTGCCACTCCAACGGTGCCTGAACGCCGCGAACCGGACGCGCGCCTTGGATCAGTCGAAGGGGCGGTACCAGGCCGGAGTCGGCCAATGTCTTTAAGGCGGCTTGCTCATCGGGGTCGAAATCGACGACACGAGTACCAGATGGGCTGGCCGGCGCACCGAGCAGCACGCTCACCACGCAGTCGCTACATGCCGCGCCTCTGACAACGCAGGTATCGCAATCCACGTGCAATACATCCATCCTCATTCCTTCCGTGTCTTTAGAGCCTGCATTCGACCCCGCTAGTCGTACGCTCCCGTACGGCACTGACACTTTGTTGATGCCGAACCCTTCTCGCGAGACGTATTCACACGGACATCACGACTCAGTCCTTCGATCGCATCGCTGGCGTACCGCCGAAAACTCCGCGGCCTACCTGCTGCCCTGGCTGAAGCCTGCAGACCGGCTTCTGGATGTGGGCGTCGGTCCGGGGACGATTACCGTCGATTTCGCCGAACGGTTGACTGATGGCTTGGTTGTCGGCATTGACTCCGCGCCAACCGCGGTTTCGACAACCCGAACGTTGGCTGCCGAGCAGGGTGTTGAAAATCTCAGCGTGTCCGTGGGAGACGTCTACCACCTGCAGTTTCCCGATGCGTCGTTCGAAGTGGTTCACGCTCATCAGGTACTGCAGCACCTCAGGGACCCCACTGCGGCCCTGCGCGAGATGGGTCGGGTGTGCGTTCCGGGTGGCCTGGTCGCTGCACGAGATGCCGACTACGCAGCCATGATTTGGCACCCATCGAGCCCAGCGTTGACAAGGTGGCTCGAGCTGTATCGTCAGGTTGCCCGGGTGAACGGAGGCGAGCCTGACGCCGGACGCCGCCTGCTGAGCTGGGCGCGTGCGGCTGGTTTCAGCGACGTCGAAGCATCCGCCAGCGCCTGGTGCTTCGCGACCTCTGCAGATGTCGCCTGGTGGTCTGAGACCTGGGCGGCGCGGTTGAGCCAATCCGATTTCGCTCAGCAGGCCGTCGAGCACGACCTGACAGACCTCACCGAGCTGGCACAGTTGGCCGAAGGCTGGCTGGAGTGGGGCCGGCTTGCCGACGCCTGGTTTTCGATCCTCCACGCCGAGATCTTGTGCCGCGGTTAACCATCTCGCGGTCTAGCGCGCGGTTCGCCCCGAAGTGCATCTTCAAGTAGGTTAGAACCTCTAGGGGAGTCTCTTGGGGGAAATGTGGTACAAGCACGACGGGCGAAAGTCCGGCCAGCACGCGTAATTATTCCGCTGGTAATTGCTGCAGCCCTCCTGGTGGGTGGTTCAGCCGCAGCAGTGAAGTTCTG
>JBKPEY010000277.1:0-6490 GCA_046744405.1 Actinomycetota bacterium | reverse complement strand
GCGCCCTCACGTGCCAGCGGAAAGGATGTCAGCTAGGTCGTACTTGACCGGCTCCTCCAGTTGCTCGTACGTGCAGGAGCGTGGGTCTCGATCAGGTCGCCAGCGGAGGAACTGAGCCGTGTGCCGGAATCGGTCCCCTTCCATGTGCTCATATCGGACCTCGACCACGAGCTCCGGCCGGAGCGGGACGAAGGAGAGGTCCTTCTTGGCGTTCCACCGGCTGAATTCTGAGCTGCGCGGCGTACGCGTACCTTCCTCCTGCTTGGCCCATGCCCAGGGATGATCATCGAACGTGGTGACCAGCGGCTGCAGCTCGGAGAACAGCTCTTTACGGCGAGCGGCCGGAAATGCGCCAATAACTCCCACACTGGCGAGCTCGCCGGAGTCTTTGTAAAGGCCGAGCAGCAATGACCCGATGCTGTCTGGACCGCTCTTGTGCAGCCGATACCCGGCGACGACGCAGTCTGCGGTGCGCTCGTGCTTGATCTTGAACATGGTGCGCTTATCCGGCTGGTAGGTGCCAGCTAGCGGCTTGGCCACTACCCCATCAAGGCCAGCTCCCTCGAACTGGGAGAACCACTCGGTGGCCAGGTCATGATCACGGGTGGCCGGCGTGACATGGATCGGCGCCCGCGCATCCGCCAACACCTCTTCGAGGCTGGCGCGGCGATCCTCGAACGGCCGCTGCGTGTAGTCAGTGCCGTCCAGCGCCAACAGGTCAAAGGCGATGAAGCTCGCCGGCGTCTCTTGCGACAACAACCTGACTCGACTGGCTGCGGGGTGAATGCGCTGCTGAAGCACTTCAAACTCAAGCCGATCGCCGACTACTACGATGATCTCGCCGTCAATGACGCATTTGGCGGGCAGATTGGCCTTAACCGCCGCCACGATATCGGGGAAGTAGCGGGTCATCGGCCGCTCGTTGCGGGAGCCGATCTCGACCTCGTCTCCGTCACGGAACACGATGGAGCGGAACCCGTCCCACTTCGGCTCATAGCTGAAGGGACCCTCTGGAATGCTGGGCACCGCCTTGGACAGCATTGGGGCGACTGGCGGCATGACGGGCAGCTGCATGCTGGCCATTCTCACACCCGCCGCAGCCACCGATCGCCTCCGAGTGTCTGTGCCGAATGGGAGGCTGGGGCCGTGTCACACAAAGTCATCTGCTGGCCTGAACTACCGGTAGGCGGTCATTTCACAGCCTGGAAGGAACCGGAAGCCTTCGCCCGCGAGCTCACGGCTATGGCACGGGAATCCAGTACGTGATAACCACAATCGCGATCGAGAACTACCGATCCTTGCGAGACCTGCGTTTGTCCTTGGACAGGCTCAATGTGGTCACAGGTGCCAACGGCAGCGGAAAATCGAGTTTGTATCGCTCGCTGCGGCTGCTGGCCGACTGCGCTTCGGGGCGCGTCATTTCATCTCTGGCTCGCGAAGGCGGCCTTGAGTCAGTTCTGTGGGCCGGGCCTGAGCACCTTGCCGGATCGGTTCGCTCTGGTCGGCATCCCGTTCAGGGCACGGTACGTTCCGGGCCAGTCAGCTTGCAGTTGGGCTTTGCGTCCGACGATTTTTCCTATCTCATCGATCTAGGCCTGCCGACCCGACACGAGTCCTCAGCGTTCAATCTCGATCCCGAGATCAAACGTGAAATGGTGTGGAGCGGGCCGATCATGCGTCCGGCCAGTGTGCTGGTAAAGCGGAAACGTGCGCTCGTCGAGCTGCGCGGCACTTCGGCGAAGACCGACGCTTGGGAACCTTTTGAAAGTCCGCTCCGGTCGTACGAGAGCGTGCTCACCGAAGTGCTTGACCCCGTACGAGCGCCAGAGCTACTCGCCGCTAGAGAGCAGATCAAGAACTGGCGCTTCTATGACCAGTTCCGGACCGACGTGGATGCTCCAGCGAGACAGAGTCAGATTGGCACTCGTACGCCGGTGCTCGATGCGGAAGGCCGTGACCTAGCGGCCGCACTACAAACGATCATCGAAATCGGCGAAGTCGACGCATTACACGAGACCATCGCAGATGCGTTCCCGGGGTCACGGCTGCAGGTGGTGGAGACTCGCGGCCGCTTCGACCTCGAGCTTCGTGCGCACGGCATATTGCGACCAATGTCGGCTACGGAGCTCTCCGACGGCACGCTGCGTTACCTGCTCCTGGTCGCTGCCTTACTCAGTCCGCGGCCACCGTCACTGATGATCTTGAACGAGCCCGAGACCAGCCTGCACGCCGATCTGGTTCCGGCGCTTGCGCGCCTCATTGCGGCCGCCAGCGAGCACACCCAGATCGTGGTGGTCACCCACGCACAAAAGCTGGTCGATGCGCTGACCGTAACCGGTGCTCAGCCGCTGTGCCTGGTCAAGGACTTTGGCGCAACAATGCTTGAGGGCATCGGGCCGCTCGAACAGCCTCCATGGAACTGGGGATCGCGCTGAAGCGCTCGACACAGGGTTCGGACGCGTAGCGGTGTTCGCCACTCGGAGTAATGCCAAGCTGGCGCTACTCCGAGCGGCGCCGTTTGGCCCAGTCGGAGAACAAAGCGAGCGCTTCGCTGTCACTCGGAGGACCGTGTAGGACGTTCTGCTCGACGAAGTCGCCGGTACCGGGCCAGGCGCTGGTCTGTAGGCGCTCGGCGGCTAGGTTCAGGTCGTATGGGGTGCGGCGCAACGATACGTCTGGGCCGAGCAGGGCCCAGTAGGCGACGGTACCGGGCGGACCGTAGGGCATCCCGACACTGCCGGGGTTGATCACGCGCCGACCGCTGGCGAGGCGGTCGAACGGCATGTGAGTGTGGCCGCAGACAACCACTTGCTCTTCCACGCCGGCGAATCCCTCGTCGAACCACTCCACCGGGCTGTCGACCAGCACGATCTCCTCATCGTCCCGAGCGGTCGCGTGACAGAACAGGACCGCGCCGAGCCCATCGACCTCGAGGCTGACGGTCATCGGCAGCGACGCAAGCTGTTCGCGTTGGGCGTTGGTCAGCTGCTGTCCCGCCCAGATGACGCCAGGCTCGTGCGCTGCGCCGGTCGGCTGGTAGCGGCCGTCGAAGACCTCAACTACGGCGCGCTCACAGTTGCCCCGTAGCCAGATCGCCCTTTGGCCGAGGGATGCGAGCAGGTCGAGTGTCTCGGGCTGCAGCGGGCCGACGGTCATGTCACCGGCCAGCACAATCGCGTCGGCACCCGCAGCGTCCACCTCACGCAGGACCGCCTCCAGCGCGGGCAGATTGCCGTGGATGTCGGCGAGTACTGCGACGCGCACGCGTCGTACTGTACGACCTCAGGCTTGCCCATGACTTTGCGAGCACCGCATCGCGAGTCGCACCATACGCAGGGAGTCGATCATGCTCGAGACCGATCTCACGACAACCGACGATCGCACCCTGCACGCCTACGATGTCGGTCCGACTGGTCGCCCGGACGAATTGGTCTTGTTGTGGCATGGCGGCACACCCAACATCGGGGCTCCGCCCGAGCCGCTCTTCGATGTAGCGCATGCCCTGGGTATTCGTTGGATCGGCTATGACCGACCCAGCTACGGAGGCTCCAGTCCCCATCGTGGCGCCACTGTCGCTTCGGCAGCCGCCGACGCCAGCCGAGTTGCTGAGCATCTCGGTATCGAGCGTTTCGCCGTCTTGGGAAGCTCCGGCGGCGGTCCACGGGCCCTGGCGTGTGCTGCATTACTTGCTGACCGGATACCAGCGGCGGTCACCATCTCGGCGCCGGGGCCCTATCGTGCAGCCGGCCTCGACTTCTTCGCCGGAATGTCAGATGGAAGTGCCCGCGAGCTCCGGGCGGCAGCGCATGGACGCGCTGAGTTGGAACGGGTGCTCGCGACCAACGATTTCGATCCCGAGTCATTCATTGCTGCTGATTACGCGGCACTTGATAGCAGCTGGTTCTGGTTCAACCGAATCGTGCAAGCTGCGACGGTGAACGGACCCGACGGAATGATTGAAGATGATCTTGGCGCAATGGCCCCTTGGGGCTTCGACGTAGCCCAGATCACGGTACCGACGTTGATTATGCATGGCATCGAAGACCGCATGGTGCCTAGCTCGCACGCCGAGTGGCTGGCGGCACATTGTCCGACCGCCGAACTACGTCTGGTGCCCGGCGAAGGTCATGTCTCGGTGCTCAACTCCGCCTCCGACGCGCTCGCCTGGCTACGCGATCATGCGTCCTGAGCCTGACGAAGAGTAATTGTGCCTGAGACTCGCTAGCCACTAAGGCTGGCCTTATTTGAATGGACCAGACGAATTACGGCACACTGGCGTTGTGAAAAACTACCAGCGGGTCACTTCGGGTGCCGCTGGGGCTCCTCAGAGCGTAGAGACCGACGCCTCGACGCGGCACCGGGTGGCCAGTTCGATTCTCGAACATGGGCCGTCGACTGCCGCCGAGTTGGCCCAGCGGCTGGGGCTGACCCCAGCGGCAATCCGGCGACACCTCGACGTTTTGCTGGCCTCGGGCCATCTGGAGGCTCGTGAGCGCCGGGTCTATGGCGCTCGCGGCCGGGGCCGCCCAGCCAAGGTTTTTGTGCTGACCGACGCTGGACGTTCGGTGTTCTACACCTCGTACGACGCCCTGGCAGTCGACGCTTTGGAATTCCTTGCGGCGACCTCCGGCTCAGATGCGGTGGCGCTGTTTGCCGAATCGAGAATGGCTGGCAGCGAGGAGCGCTACCGGACACGGATCTCGAACGCGCCTCCGAACACCACTCCGACGCAAGCTCTGGCAGCTGCCTTGTCTGAGGACGGCTACGTGGCATCGACGCTGCCCTCGGCGACCGGGGAACAGCTGTGTCAGCATCATTGCCCGGTGGCACACGTCGCCGAGCGCTTCCCACAGATCTGCGAGGTAGAGACGGCCGCGTTCTCCCGACTTCTCGGTGTTCACGTGCAACGCCTCGCCACTATCGCGCACGGCGACGGTGTCTGCACGACCCATGTTCCGCACGTGTCTCCGTCAGCTGGGCGGAAGACGACCGATATGACCACATCCGAAAGGGCATCATCATGACCCAAACTCAGGATCCCGCTGTTAACCGACCGGTCGGCACCGGCCAGACGCAAGATCAGCATCTGGCTGCCCTCGGTCGCTACGAGTGGGGCTGGGCCGACACTGATATCGCGGGGGCCTCGGCCAAGCGTGGGTTGAGTCCTGAGGTTGTCGCCGACATTTCCCGGATGAAGAACGAGCCGAAATGGATGCTCGACCTGCGGCTCAAGGGTCACCGGCTGTTCAACCGCAAACCGCTGCCGACCTGGGGTGCAGAGCTCGGCGACATCGATTTCGACAACATCAAGTACTTCGTACGCTCCACCGAGAAGCAGGCGACGTCTTGGGATGATCTTCCGGCTGACATCAAGAACACCTATGACAAGCTCGGCATCCCGGAGGCAGAGAAAGCTCGGCTGATCGCCGGCGTGGCGGCTCAGTATGAGTCGGAGGTGGTTTACCACAAGATCAACGAAGAGCTCGAGCGGCAGGGCGTGATCTTCCTCGACACCGATACCGGCTTGAAGGAGCATGAGGACCTCTTTCAGGAGTACTTCGGCACTGTCATCCCGGTCGGGGATAACAAGTTCGCGTCCCTCAATACCGCTGTCTGGTCTGGTGGCTCGTTCATCTACGTGCCGAAGGGTGTCCACGTCGAAATCCCGCTACAGGCCTATTTCCGGATCAACACCGAGAACATGGGCCAGTTCGAGCGCACCTTGATCATCGTTGACGAGGGTGCGTACGTGCACTATGTCGAGGGCTGTACGGCGCCGATCTACTCCTCCGACTCGTTGCACTCCGCGGTCGTGGAGATCATCGTCAAGAAGAACGCGCGCTGCCGCTACACGACGATCCAGAACTGGTCGAACAACGTCTACAACCTGGTGACCAAGCGAGCCACCTGTGAAGAGGGCGCGACCATGGAGTGGATCGACGGCAACATCGGATCCAAGGTCACCATGAAGTACCCCGCTGTCTACCTAATGGGGGAGCATTCTCGCGGCGAGACCCTGTCGGTTGCCTTTGCTGGTGAGGGCCAGCACCAAGACGCCGGATCCAAGATGGTGCATTGCGCGCCGCACACATCCAGCTCGATCATTTCGAAGTCGGTCGCTCGGGGTGGTGGGCGTACGTCGTACCGGGGGCTGGTCCAGGTCCAAGAAGGTGCGCATCACTCGGCCAGCACGGTGAAGTGTGACGCGCTGCTGGTGGACACGATCAGCCGTTCCGACACCTATCCCTACGTCGACGTACGCGAGGACGACGTGTCGATGGGTCACGAGGCGACGGTGTCCAAGGTGAGCGAGGATCAGCTGTTCTATCTGAGGAGCCGAGGCCTCGGTGAGGACGAGGCGATGGCCATGATCGTCCGCGGATTTGTGGAGCCGATCGCGCGGGAGCTTCCGATGGAGTACGCGCTGGAGCTCAACCGGCTGATCGAACTCCAGATGGAAGGTGCGGTCGGCTGATCACATATCGCTGCA
>JBKPEY010000227.1:0-1872 GCA_046744405.1 Actinomycetota bacterium | reverse complement strand
CACCGGTCCCGCGCCCGTCCGGCCCCTTCACGGTGGCCCGCACCCGTCGCGAGTGGATCGACCCGGATCGGGACGAGATCTACTCTGATAACCCTGGCGATCGACGGGAGCTGGTGGCCTGGATCTGGTACCCGGCCGGCGCTGCTCCCGGTCTGGAGCAAGCCCCGTACCTTCCCGAAGCTTGGACGTCGGTTGCTGACCTGCTGGGAATAAACGTGGCGGGGTTGCTTTCCAATGCCTGGGCCAGCGGCGGCATGGCAGATGATCAGACTTCCTACCCGGTCGTGATCATGTCGCCAAGTGGCTTCCCGCCCCCTGCTGTTGTCAGGCACTGCCGAGGAGCTGGCCAGTCACGGCTATGCCGTCGTCGGGGTCAACCACACCTACGAGACGACCGTCACGATATTCACCGACGGACGCGTACTACCAAGGAACCCCGAAGCGATCGCCGGTGCGCTCGGACCCCAGGCGGGTCCCTACGAGGAAGTCTTCGTCAAGCGGGGCGCCGTGTGCGACTACAAGGCCGCGGATCTGAGGTTTGTCGCTGATCGACTAGAGCAGATCAACACCGGCAGCGACGACTGGTTGGCCGGTCGGCTCAACCTCAACCGGCTAGGCGCGATCGGGCACTCATTCGGGGGTGCCGCAGCGCTGCAGTGGTGCCGGGACGATCCCCGGTGCAGAGCCGCGGTGAACCTGGATGGCGCAGTGTGGTCCGAGGTCGGAACCGCTGGGCTCGACCGCCCTGCCCTGCAGGTCCTGGCTCCCCATCGTGAGTTCGCCGTAACCGCTGAAGATGCGGTGAAGGCCGGGATGGCTCCGGACATCGCCTGGTTCGAGGCAGAAAAGGACATCACCTTCGGCGGGTGGCGAACCGTGGATCGAACGGCGCGCCCGGGATACACCTTCCAGATCCGGGGCGCTACCCACCTGAGCTTCATGGACGTACCGTTCCTGCCGGTGCGCGACGACGCCCCGATCACGGCCATGCTGTCGGCGACCGACATCAAGCCGGAACGCATGTGGCGGATCGTTGGTGACCTGGTGTTGGCGTTCCTCGCACAACACCTCGGCGGCGTCGAGTCCGATCTGCTCGACCATCCCGGCGCTTCCTTCCCGGAAGTGACCCCAGGCCCGCCGCGCTGACATTCCCAGCTGACCAAGTAATCGCCGCAGGCAGTAGGCAACCGTCTCACCGTCGCCTTGCCGCGATCTCATTGCCCGCGACATACGACTGGTCGATCGCCGCAAGCATCTCATCGCTTCAGCGCCTACTCCATCCATTAACGAAGTGACTACTCCTTCAGTAGCGGAAGGAATGCGGCGTCACGGATGTGGAGCGGCCACTTGGCGATTGCCAGTCCCACTCCGATGAACGCGTAGCCCCAACGCATGATGTTCAGACTGCGTGGACGGCTCCTCGTCGACGGCTGTCTGGCGGCGCGGTCGTGGGCGTCGGTGGGTCTCATGGTCATGCGCTGTCAATGGTTGGTCCGTGGCGGGCGCCGCGAGGATGCGTGAAAACCTAGGAAGTGACAGGGTGACTTCACTTCACCACATGATGTGATTGACGATGTGACACCAGAGACTGCACCGCCAGATTTTGCCTCGCCGAAGGCGAGTGACCTGGTGTTCGCCGCGCTGATCGGCGGTGTGGCGGGCGCCGCACTGGCGGCTCGCTCGAACAGGGTCGCCGCGGCGTTGTCGACGATTGGTGGGGCCACGTTACTAGCGGGTGCAAAGGCCGTCGCTCGGACACAGCGGCGCGGAATTGAGATCCAACCGTTGTGGTACCGGATCTTGTCGACCGGAGCATTGGTGGCTCCACTTGGTTGGCTCGCGGGCAAGACGACCAGCGCAGGACCAACCCAG
>JBKPEY010000456.1:0-3017 GCA_046744405.1 Actinomycetota bacterium | reverse complement strand
GTGCCGCACACTGGACACTTGGCCTTGGCCATCCGGGTGCCCTTGTCGTTGACGTGCACTTCGCCCGAGGCCTCGCGCTTTGCTTTGCATTTCACGCAGTAGAACTCGCCGCTGTACGTCTCCGCCATGACTTCTCCTTGTTCGATGTTCCTCCGCACCTGGTCGCAGCTGCGGGACCGCGCGCTGGGTCATCGGACCGCCTGGCGGCCACATTTGAAGGGGCGACCGTTACTGCGACCAACGCCATACCGCTTGGACGCCCGTAACTCTACGCGAGGGCGCGGGGAGCGCTGGCAGACCGGCGAAAAGAAACTGTGGGAGAAAAAGACGAAACCTCCAGGGACATCGGGATCGCTAGCCTTCCCCTGCGAGCGTGCCGACCATCTGGAGGTTTCGTGCTCGGAACGCTATCCGCGGCCGAAGCGCCCGTCAAACGGTTCTGAAAATTTCACTTTCCACCGAATGTGGACAACGGTGTGGAAACGATGTGCACTGTCGGCGGCTGCTTTGTGGACCAAACTCGTGATCGGATCACCGCACGCTGAGGACATGTGGAAACCTCTTGTAGTGGTGGTCTCATGTAATTAGCCCGTCTATATAGATGCCACTCTCAAGTAATGATTTAGCCTTCGCCGCCTGCCTTCTGGACCCGGGCTGCGGCAACCTACGTTCACGTGGGTTGCCGTCACTTTGCGCGGGTTGCTACCTATGCCGACCCTCAACAAACTGTGCAGAGCTTGCGATCCACATGATCGACTTCGAGGTAGGTTGGCTCGTGCCGTCCAAGGGAGGACTCGTGACTCAACCACGACTGCCTCTGCCCGACCCAGGGGCGAAGAAAAGGCAGAGCCGTCGGACCCGCCGGCCAAGCAGCCAGGTGTCATCGTCAACGGTCGATAAGTCAGGTCCCCGCGTCGAGGTGCGACGGAGCAGCCGTCGTAGGCGCACGGTAACCGCGTATCGGGAACGCGACACCATCGTCGTACTGATCCCACAACGCATGTCGAAGGCTGACGAGCAGACCTTTGTTCGCGACATGGTCGAGAAGGTTCTTGCTCGAGAGGCCAAGGTTCTGGCACCACGTGGCGATGCAGCACTGGCAGCCCGAGCGCGCGACTTGGCCGCCACCTACCTGACCCCGGCTCTGGATCACATGCCGGAGCCAGCCGGTGTTTCGTGGGTGACCAATCAGCAGCAGCGTTGGGGATCGTGTACGCCGAGTAGCGGTCTGATCAGACTCTCCCACCGGCTGCAACCCATGCCTGCCTGGGTCGTTGACTACGTACTGCTTCACGAGCTGGCACATCTAGTGGAGCCGAGCCACTCTGATCGCTTTTGGCGGCTGGTCGATTGCTATCCCGTTGCCGAAAAAGCCAAGGGTTACCTGGAGGGCTATCTCGCTGGGCAAGGCCGCCAGGCCGATGAGTTCGATGTCGACTGAAGGAGCAACTCGCCGCCGCGTGGCAGTGGTTCTGGCCCGCTATAACGCCTCACCTGCCGCGCCCGAGGCCCTTGATCCGGAGGCTTTCGCGGCAGCTTGTCTGCTTGACTCGTACGAAGTCGTGGCGGACCTTATCAGCGTCCAATCAGGGATCGCCGGCCCGGCATCGGTCGCCGAGCTGCTATGGCCGGGAGCGTTGCATCTTCCGGTCGATATCACAGTGCCCACCCTGGCGCGCCAGCTGAGCGGAGACGCCGATGAGCTCGTCGTGATTCCGGCGGATCTGCCAGACCTGCCAGGACTCGTACTGGCCAAGTTGTTCAAGGTACTTCACCGGACCGACATTGGAATTGCGCCGGAGCACGGGGGAAACGGATGCGCCGCGATTGGGATTGCACTGCCGATGGCTGACTGGGTCCCCGAAGACGCCTTCGACCTGAATCACAATCCATTTACTCGGCTCAGCGCTCTTGCCCCTCGGCGCAGCCGGTGCACCTTGACGCCGACCTGGCACCGGCTTCGGACCCCGGCTGATCTGGCCGGACTCGATCCCGGTCTGGAAGGTTGGGAGGAAACTCGGGCCCTACTTGCGCAGGTCGCGCGATGACAACCGACTGATGGACTTACCACCGGCCGGAGCATCGAGCCACTGGGACGCCGGGGAAACCCTGGCCGATCGCTTCCGGGCACATGCGAGTGACGCCCACAATCTCTATGGGTATGCAACCCGCGCTATGGCCGAAGATTGGGAGGCGGGTGGGCCCACTCGCATCGTGTGTCGCGGATACGAAAATGCTCCCCGCCGCTCAGTGATCAACCTTCGGTTGCTCGCCGGCGTGTTCCGGCTCGTGCTTACCGGTCGGGCTCCGGAGCTGGTGCCGTTCTATCCCTGTCTGGGTGGCACCGCACCTGCCTCACATGCATGGCCGGTGATGCGCGAGGTGATCGGCAAGCACGTCGAGGAGCTGCATTTTGCGTTGGCGGTTCCACCGCAAACCAACGAGGTCGGTCGCTCCGTTGCCTTGCTCGTCGGGCTATTTGATCTTGTCGCCGCTTCTGGTGTGCGCCGCATCCGGTTGCTAGAGCTTGGCGCGAGTGCAGGCCTGAACCTGCTGCTCGATCACTATGCCTACCGCGCTGACTCTTGGCAGTTCGGGTTCACCGACTCCACGGTCCAGTTCGTGAATCCCATTGAAGGCCGAGTTCACCCGGAACACTTCATGATCACAATGCGAGCCGGATGCGACCTTCATCCTGTCGATGCCACCACGGCAGAGGGAAGATTGCTGCTGACCTCCTTCGTCTGGCCTTTCGACCTCGATCGCCACAAGCGCCTGAGCACGGCATTGACTGTCGCCGCGAAGCATGCGGTACAGATCGACAAGGCGTCGGCAAGCAGCTGGTTGCCTCACGCATTGGTGGCTGAGCGCAATGAACTGCCGGTTGTCTGGCACTCGATCACACAGATGTACTGGTCAGACGATGAACTGACCGCTGTCGAGAGCATCTTGTCGGACTACGGCTCGAGTAGCCGGCTCGGCGAGGTCAGTTTGGAGTACCACCCCGATAGTCAGCG
>JBKPEY010000235.1:0-11345 GCA_046744405.1 Actinomycetota bacterium | reverse complement strand
CCACGGCCGGCGATCGTGCTCGCGCACGGGTTCGGCGGCACCAAGGACGACAGTGAACCCACCGCGCGTACGCTCGCGGTCGCTGGTTACACAGTGATCATCTACACCGCGCGTGGCTTCGGGAAATCGGGCGGCCAGATTCACCTAGACAATCCGGCGTACGAGGGAGCAGACGCCCGGAAGCTTGTTGATCTTGCCGCGAGCCGGCCCGAGGTCGCGAAGCAAGGTAACGATCCGGTGATCGGCTTTGCTGGGGCCTCGTATGGGGGCGCGCTCTCCTTCCTTGCCGCTGGGCTTGATCAGCGTGTGGATGCCATCGTGCCGGCATTCACTTGGCACAGCCTGCGGCAGGCGCTATTTCCTCAGTACCAGGTTGTCGGCCCAGCCAGGTCGCCGGCCGACGTCACTCCCGCGAACCGGCGTGGCGTCTTCAAACAGCGCTGGGCCGCGTTGCTGTTCTCCGACGCCGGCGGAGCCGGAGGAGGAGGGGGAGGAAGTTCCGCCGGGAGTGAGCAGTCCCAGAATCAAGACGGCCAGAATCAGGACAGCTTGTGCGGCCGACTCGATCCAGATCTGTGTCAGGGCTATCTCACTGCCGCTGAGACCGGCGAGGCAGGCGGCAAGTTGACCGCACTGCTCGACCAGTCCGGCTTGGAAAAGATCTTGCCGTCGATCAAGGCGCCGACTCTGATCATTCAGGGCGAGGATGACTCGCTGTTCCCACTCGACCAGTCTGATGGAAATTTTCGAGGTTTGCCTGCCACAACTCCGGCCCAGATGAAGTGGGTCTCTGGCGGCCACGACGCCGAGATCTCAGTCGACCCACTGATTGATGATCTTGAAGCGTGGTTTGGCCGGTTCCTGAAAAGGGATGGCAGCGCAGCCGACGGCTCCTTTTCTGTGCTGGTGCCAGAGACATCGTTGCTTGGCGAGGATCGCGGCACCCGCGAACCGCAGACTCTCACGTCGCAGTCCTATCCAGGACGCGAATCCACCTTCACAGATCAGCGGATACCGCTGACCGGCCAGCGGCAAAGCATCGTGGCACCACCAGGCGGTGCACCGGCGGCATTGACAAACCTCCCGGGAAGCGGAGCAGCGTTCGGTCAGGCTTCTAGCGTTGCTGGCTACAGCCTCGGTGTGCTTCCCGGGCAATCGGCTCGCTTCACCACCGACCCGGTCAGCACGCCACTGACATTGATCGGTAGCAGCCGCATCGACCTCGAGGTAACCGGGTCGAGTTCGACCGCCACGTTGTTCGCGTCGCTGTGGGATCTGGGACCCGACATCGAACGCACCCAGAACGGCCGTACCAGCGTCAGCCCAAGCACCGCGGTGCTGCCGCAGCTGGTGGTCGCGCCGCTGAAACTAACCGGCTTGGATCCCAGTCAGCCGCTGCGGGTAACGGTCGCATTGCCGGCGGTATCCCATAAGGTTCCGGTCGACCACCGGCTACAGCTTGTGATTTCCACTACTGACCAGGCATACACAAACGCAGTCCAGGCGGCTAACTACCAAGTCAGCCTCGCCGACGACGCCGGGCTTGCGATCCCCGTGCTTGCAACGGCCGCATTGAATGCCAACACCTTAGACGTGCCGCTGCCGCTAGTAATCATCGTCGGTGCGCTCGTTGTTGCCTCAGTGATTGCAACCGTCTTCTCGTGGCGTCGCCGGCGTGAGATCGAGGATGTCGCGGAGCTGGCCAGCATCCCGCTCGTTGTGAACGAGGTGGTGAAGACCTACGGCGACGGCTTCCGGGCGGTGGACGGGGTCTCCTTCCGCGCGGAGCAGGGTCAGGTGCTCGGCCTGCTGGGTCCTAATGGCGCCGGAAAGACCACCGTGATCCGCATGCTGGTCGGCCTGATTCGGCCAGATTCGGGCACGATCTACATCCACGGCCAGCCGGTACACGCCGGAGCCGACGTGCTGAGCTTGGTTGGCGGCTTTATCGAGGGGCCT
Source organism: Actinomycetota bacterium (assembly GCA_046744405.1). Classification (GTDB taxonomy): domain Bacteria; phylum Actinomycetota; class Actinomycetes; order Propionibacteriales; family Propionibacteriaceae; genus Microlunatus. The sequence continues at coordinate 9,386 of JBKPEY010000235.1, read as the reverse complement.
GGCTTCCTTCCGCATCTGAGTGGCAAGGCGAATCTGATGGCGTACTGGCATGCCACAGGCCGACCACTGGAAGAGGCACATCTGGCTGAGGCTTTGAAGATCGCCGGCCTGGGCTCAGCCATTCACCGCAAGGTCCGCGGATATAGCCATGGCATGCGGCAGCGGCTCGGCATTGCCCAGGCGATGCTCGGACTGCCTCCTGTGTTGATTCTCGATGAGCCGACCAATGGGTTGGATCCACCTCAGATCAAGGCGATGCGCGCCGTGCTAGCCGATTACGCGGCTGCCGGGCGGACAGTCATCCTCTCCTCGCATCTGTTGTCCGAGGTCGAGCAGACCTGCAGCCATGTTGTGGTGATGGATCAGGGCAAGGTCCTGCTGACCGGATCAGTCGAGGAGCTGACCGCCAGCGACACCGTGACCTTGATCGGGTTGGCGAATATCGACGACGTCGTCGCGGCCGGCCAGACGTTGCAGGCCCGGGGGCTCCAGGCCGAACCCGAGGGCAAGCTGATCCGGGTGACCGGTGACCTGCCACGTCAGGCGATCGTGGCAGAGCTCGTGGCAGCTGGCTACGGGGTCGAGTCGGTAGACGGGCATCGCCAGCTTGAGGAAGTTTTCATGAGCCTGGTCAGCTCCACGAGCCCGGGGCCAGAGGACAGCGACGAAGGCGCGTCATGAGCACAACGACGATGGCTCGACCGTCCCTGCCGCTGTCGGCCGAGATTGGGCGCCAGCTACGCAGGCGACGCACTATTGGCATCTTTATCGTGCTTGCGGTCCTGCCGCTCGTGCTGCTCTTGGCCTTCTGGCTCGGCAATGACGGCAGCGATTCATCAGAACGTGGGTTCGTCGACCTGGCGCAGGAGAGTGGAGCCAACCTGGTGATCTTCACACTCTTCGCGTCGACCAGCTTCTTGCTCATCGTGATCGTGGCGCTGTTCGCCGGTGACACGGTCCCCTCAGAGGCAAGCTGGGCGAGCCTGCGATACTTGCTCGCCGCCCCTGTACGCCGGGAGCGCCTGTTGCGGCAGAAGCTGGTTGTTGCGGCGCTCTCCTCCGTCGTCGCGCTCGTCTTTCTGCCAGCATGGACGCTCGTCGTGGGTGGGATCGCATATGGCTGGGGACCCTACGTCGGGCCTACTGGGACTCAGATCGGCTGGCCTGAGTTTGCCGGACGGCTGGTGATCATCGTCGGCTACCTGCTCGTCGAGTTGTCGGTGGTAGGTGCCTTCGCGTTCATGCTCGGGGTGCTCACCGATGCGCCGCTCGCCGCGGTCGGCGGCGCAGTACTGCTGATGATCCTGTGCGCCATCTTGGACTCGATTACGGCGTTGGGCAGCATTCGCAATGGGCTGCCTGGTCATTACGCGTACGCCTGGCGCGACGCACTTGCGCCAACGCTGAACTATTCGGACATGATCACTGGTGCACTATGGTCTGTTGGCTACGCGATCATCGCGATCTGGGTTGCCTTCTGGTACTTCCTGCGAAAGGACATCACCAGCTGATCGACCGTGCATGAAAAACTCGCTCACATGGATGTCTTGCAGATTGCACAGCATGCCGACGATCTTCCCCGAGCACAGGCGTTCTATCAGCGCCTGCTCAACACAGAGCCGGCTGGGATCTTTGATCCGCCGGGGCTGCTGTTCTTCCAGGCAGGCCAGGTGCGTCTGCTGCTGGAGCAGGGTGCCACGAGCGCGCTCATCTACTTCAAGGTCGACGATGTGCGACAAACGCTGGAATCCCTGCGGGCAGAAGGTGTTGAGATCGTTGCCGAGCCAGAGCTCATCTTCAGTCATAACGATGACAGGCTGGGACCCGCTGGCATGGATGAATGGATGGCGTTCGTGAAGGATTCCGAGGGCAATACGGTCGGACTTGTAAGTCACCATGAACCGGAGCATTCGCTGGAAAGTTCGCTCTAGATGCGGCCTGCCTTGCCGTCCTACGCGCACAAATCTTGAGGCCCGCGTTCAGCTAGCGTGAAGTTTTCAGGGAATGCTGCAGCTGTCTCCGGCCGAGGAGTTCGCATATCTTTGGATGCTTCTGGCAGAATGCTTGCCGCATCCGTTGTCGTTCGGTGCCCTCTCACCCCGTGCGGCTCGGAGCCCCAATTAGAACCATACTGAGATCATCGCGTGCGCGCCCCACCGCCTGAGATGGGATCACCCCAAGCGCGATCGAGCCACTGGCCCGGTCGCATTATCAGCACAGGAGTAACCACACACGTGGCTGTCAAGATACGTCTGAAGCGATTCGGAAAGATTCGCTCGCCGCACTACCGCATCGTTGTTGCCGACTCTCGGACCAAACGGGATGGCCGCGCCATTGAGGAGATTGGCAAATACCACCCAAAGAACGACCCGTCGGTGATCGAAGTCAACTCTGACCGGGCCCAATACTGGCTCTCCGTTGGCGCCCAGCCGACTGATGCTGTCATCGCATTGCTGAAGCGCACAGGTGACTGGCAGAAGTACTCGGGGGACACCTCACCCTCGGGCGTCCTGTCGCAGCCTGAGAAGCCCAACAAGACCGATGTGTTCAACGCCGCGCTCGCCGACGCCGGCCAGGAACCGAAGACGACTGCCGTGCGAACAGCGAAGAAGGCCGCAGCAAAGCCCGAAGACACCAAGACCGACGAGACGTCGGTGGAGGGCACTCCGGATGAGGCCCAGCAGGCTGCTAACGCCGGTGTTGCCGACGCGGAGCCAAGCGAGTCCTAAATGCTTGCCGACGCGCTCGAACATTTGATCCGGGGCATCGTCTCCCATCCCGACGATGTCACCGTCAAAGACAAGGAACTGCGTCGCGGGCGGATGCTCGAGGTACGCGTCAACCCCGACGACGTGGGCAAGGTGATCGGCCGCTCCGGTCGCACAGCAACTGCTCTGCGGACCGTGATTGGCGCACTCGCGGGGGCGCAGGACGTACGCATCGACTTCGTTGATGTTGACAAGCTCGCTCGCCGCGGCGGCGGTGGCCGGCGCCGCTAGCATCCCATACGCCGCTGGAGAGAGCAGTTGAACGGCGGATTTCGAGCGATCCGCAGCGACCAGGATTGCGCGCCGCTGCCTGGACGAGCGAGCGAGCGGAAGCATCGTGCCGTCCGCCGACGAGTGGCGAGCGAGGAAGGCAGCGGCTTCGGGGCGCAATCCTCAGCGCGCGGAGCGAGCAATTAAGCACGGAGCGAGCAATTGAACACCGAGACGATCATCGTTGGGGTCATCGGCCGCCCGCATGGCGTACGCGGCGAGGTTGCGGTCGAGCTGCGGACCGATGAACCGGAGCGTCGCTTCGCCCCAAGGCAGGTGCTTGGCGAAGAGGAAGGATCGCGAGTCTTCACGGTTCGGTCCGTTCGTGATCACTCTGGTCGGTTCTTGGTGGTGTTCGCTGAGTTGGTCGATCGGGCAGCGGCTGAGGCGGTGCGGGGCGTGCGCTTGATCGCTACGGTCGAACCGGACGAGCGACCCGCCGAGCCGGGGGAGTTCTATGACCGACACCTCATCGGCTTGACCGCAACGACACCTGACGGCGTCGAGCTCGGCACGGTGGGTTCGGTGTTGCACCTGCCGGCTCAAGATGTGCTAGAGATCCAGACAGCTACTGGGACTCGGCTGGTGCCGTTCGTGGCAGCATTGATTCCTGAAGTCGATCTTGATGAGGGCCGCTTAACAGTGCTCGATGTTGCGGGCTTGCTCGATGATCACGATGATGCCGATGAAGATTGATCTCGTCTCGATCTTCGTCGAGTACTTCGAACCGCTGCGCCTGTCACTGGTGGGGAAGGCAATCGAGAAGGGGATCGTAGATCTCCAGGTTTACGATCTGCGCAACTGGACCTTTGATCGGCACCGGACGGTCGATGACACACCGTACGGGGGAGGGGCAGGCATGGTGATGCGTCCCGAGCCCTGGGGATTGGCGCTGGACGCATTGACGGCTGCGCAAGATGATCCGCGACTTCTGGTGCTCTCGCCATCCGGCCGGACCTTCGACCAGTCGCTTGCCCATGAACTGGCCGGGGAGCGGCACCTGATCTTCGCCTGTGGCCGCTACGAAGGCATTGACGCCCGGGTTGTCGAGGATGCCGCTCGAAGGATGCGTGTCGACGAGCTGAGTATCGGTGATTACGTGCTGAATGGCGGTGAAGTGGCGGCAATGGTCGTGATCGAGGCCGTGGTTCGGCTGCTACCGGGGGTGATCGGTAATCCAGAATCGTTGATCGAGGAGTCCTACGGCGCTGACAACGAAGGTCTGCTCGAGGGGCCGGTCTATACCAAGCCGCCCAGCTGGCGTGGGTTGGACGTACCCGAGGTGCTGCTAGGCGGCCATCACGAGAAGATCGCAGCCTGGCGCCGCGACCAAGCTCTCAAGAAGACGCAGGCACAACGCCCTGATCTGCTGTCATGACAGGCCAGCCCTGGATTGCGTCTTCCCTCGATGCGCTGCTCCGCGGTGCCAGCGAGCGCGTTGCCGTGCACTCAACCGATGGCAAGTCCGGCGCGTCCTTCGAGAAGTTGATCATCGAGGGGCGCCCGTGTTTCCTCAAGGTGGTTTCCGCCAAGGACGACTGGATTATGCGGGTCACCGGCAACACCCAGTGGGAGTTCCAGGTATGGCAGGCCGGTCTCTACCAGCGCGTACCGACGATCATTGATCACGCGATGATCGGCATGGCGCTGGAGGACTTTGACGGCGTGCCGCGAATGGCGATGCTGATGCATGATCGGTCCGCCGACCTGGTACCGCCTGGGGATGAGAGGATCTCCCCATCCCAGCACGCGGTTTTCATCCGCCACCTCGCGCTGATGCATGCAGCCAATATCGGCTGGCAAGATGATCTTGGTCTGTACCAGCTTTGGCGGCGGCCGCTGTTCTTCGCACCGGCGACCATTGCGCCTGAATTAACCAGGGACGAGGTACCGCTCACGCTCCAGGTTGCCGAGCGAGGTTGGGCTTTGCTTCCGGAGCGAGATCCCGCGCTGTTCGAGATCATCAGTTCAGTGCATCGGGATCCCACGACGTTCGCCGGACTGCTGACAGAGACGCCTCAGACGTTCATTGCAGGGGACTGGAAGTTGGGCAACCTCGGCAGCCGACCGACCGGCGAGACGGTGGTACTCGACTGGGCCTATCCGGGAGAGGCGCCGCCAGCTTGGGAGCTGGCCTGGTATCTAGCCCTCAACCGAGCCCGGATTCCGGAAGGCAAATCCGACACCATCGCGCGTTACCGCCAGGCTCTCGAAGCTGCAGGGGTTGCAACCGGTACGTGGTGGGACCAGCAGCTCGATCTGTGTCTGCTGGCAATGGCCGCCACGATGGGCTGGGAGAAGGCCGTCGGAGACGCCGAGGAGCTGGCGTGGTGGTCCCAGCGCGCTCAAAATGCGGCCGCTCGCTGGCTGCCCTAGGGCAACGCCCCAGACAAAATTCATGTGTCGAAAAACACCAGTCACGAGGCTGGTCTCAGCTCGTTGTTACCCGGCGCAGAGTTCTAATGTGGCTGCGTGGCAACAATTTCCCTGAGCCCTGCTGCCCGGCAGGCGACCAGGTCCACTGTTGCGCTCAAGGCCTTGATGGCTGTCACCGGCCTTATTTTGATCAGTTACTTGCTGGCTCACATGTATGGCAACCTCAAGGCCTTCGCTGGACCTGAGGCATTCAATGAGTACGCCCACCATTTGCGGACTCTGGGCGAGCCGATACTTCCCTATAGCGGTGCACTCTGGGTTATCCGCGTGGTCTTGATCATCAGCGTTCTCGGACACATGTATGCGGCCTTCAGCTTGTGGTCCCGAGCGCGAAAGGCGCGCGGCGGCCTGAGGCGGTACTACAGCAACAAAGCCCGTTTGGGAGTGCAGCGAACATACGCTTCTTTCACCTTGCGTTGGGGCGGCGTGGTGATCTTGCTTTTCGTCATATATCACCTGTTGCACCTGACCTGGAACATTGTTCACCCCGGCGGCGCAGCCGCTGAGCCGTATGACCGTCTGGTGAACGGCTTCCAGATCTGGTCGGTGGTTCTTGCGTACACGATCGCGGTGATCGCAGTCGGCCTGCACGTCCGACATGGCACGTGGAGCGCCCTGACAACACTCGGAGCCAACACCTCGAGCCTCGCACGCCGGCGCCTGAACGTTCTTGCGTACGCGGTGGCTGGACTACTGACGGTTGGCTTTCTGCTTCCTCCATTCGCGATCTTGTTCGGGTTCGTGAGCTGACGCGCCATGGAATCGGAGCGTCAAGAGGTGCCTGTAAGCAACGCCGAACCGTTCGACTCACTCGACGCCGATTCGTTCTACCTCGAGGGCGCCGACATCGCCGACAGCAAGGCCCCGCCAGTGCCCATCGACAGGCGGTGGGAGGAGCGCCGGTTCCGCGCCAGGCTGGTCAACCCGGCCAACCGGCGCAAGCTGGATGTGATCATCGTTGGCAGCGGGCTGGCCGGAGCCTCTGCGGCCGCAACTCTTGGCGAGGCCGGATACAACATCGCCTGCTTCTGCTACCAGGATTCGCCCCGCCGCGCCCATTCCATCGCAGCCCAAGGCGGCATCAACGCCGCCAAGAACTACCGCAACGACGGGGACTCGGTCTATCGGCTGTTCTACGACACCGTCAAGGGGGGAGATTTCCGGGCTCGGGAATCGAACGTCTACCGCCTGGCCGAACTAAGCGTTCAGATCATCGACCAATGTGTCGCTCAAGGAGTGCCCTTCGCACGCGAGTACGGCGGGTTACTCGACAACCGCTCATTCGGCGGTGTCCAGGTCTCGCGAACTTTCTACGCCCGCGGCCAGACCGGCCAGCAACTACTGCTGGGCGCGTACCAGGCATTGGAGCGCCAAATCGCTGCAGGCACCGTTGACATGCATTCCCGGCACGAGATGCTCGAACTGATCGTCGTCGACGGCAGAGCTCGCGGTGTCGTCATTCGAGACATGGTGACGGGGGTGATCGAAACATACTTCGCCGACGCGGTAGTGCTTGCCACCGGTGGCTATAGCAATGTGTTTTTCTTGTCCACCAACGCTAAGGGCTGCAACGTCACAGCCACCTGGCGGGCCCACCGCAAAGGCGCGTACTTCGCCAATCCCTGCTTCACCCAAATTCACCCCACCTGCATCCCGGTGAGTGGTGATTACCAGTCGAAGCTGACCTTGATGAGCGAGTCGTTGCGCAACGACGGCAGAATCTGGGTACCCAAGAGCGGGGAAGACAAGCGCGACCCTCGGGAGATCCCTGAGCAGGCTCGCGACTACTACCTGGAACGTCTCTACCCGTCCTTCGGCAATCTCGTGCCACGTGACATCGCTAGCCGTGCTGCAAAGAATGTCTGCGACGAAGGACGCGGCGTTGGACCGGGCGGGCTTGGCGTCTACCTCGATTTCGCTGATGCGATAGCGCGGCTCGGCAGGCCAAGCGTGGAAGCCAAGTACGGCAACCTCTTCCAGATGTACGCCCAGATCACGGGCGAGGATCCCTACCAGACGCCGATGCGGATCTATCCCGCAGTGCATTACACGATGGGCGGCCTGTGGGTCGACTACGACCTCCAGTCGAGCATTCCTGGGCTCTATGTCACCGGTGAAGCCAACTTTTCCGACCACGGAGCAAACCGACTAGGTGCCAGTGCCTTGATGCAGGGACTGGCCGACGGCTACTTCGTGCTTCCAAACACCATCAACGACTACCTCGCGGACGGGCCATTCCCTGAAATCGATGCGTCCGATCCGGCAGTGGTTGAGGCTGTTGGGTCGGTGCGGGCACGGATCAACAAGCTGCTGTCGGTGAACGGTACCCGGACCGTGGATTCGTTCCACAAGGAGCTCGGCCGCCTGATGTGGGACTTGTGTGGCATGGAGCGCAGCGAGGAGGGACTGCGGAAGGCGCTTACCCGGATCCGAGAGTTGCGGGACGAGTTTTGGTCGGATGTGCGGGTCTTGGGAGCGAATGATGAGCTCAACCAAGCTCTGGAACGGGCCGGTCGAGTTGCAGACTTTTTAGAACTCGGTGAGTTGATGTGCATTGATGCCCTGGTCAGGCGTGAGTCGTGCGGCGGTCATTTCCGAGTCGAGAGCCAGACCCCAGACGGCGAGGCATTGCGGAATGACGAGGAATTCGCATACGTGTCCGCTTGGGAATTCGGCGGCGACAACCGGCGTCCGATCCTGCACAAGGAGCCGCTGGTCTATGAGAACGTCGAGATGAAGCAGCGGAGTTACAAGTGAATGTGACTTTGCGCGTCTGGCGACAGGCGAACGCGCAGGCCAAGGGCAAGATGGCGGTGTATCGGGTAAACGACATCTCCGAGGACATGTCTTTCCTAGAGATGCTCGACGTGCTCAATGAGCGACTGACTCTGCGCGGTGAGGATCCCATCGCGTTCGACAGCGACTGCCGGGAAGGCATCTGTGGTACTTGCGGTCTGGTGATCAACGGTGTGGCGCACGGGCCGCAGCAAACCACCACCTGCCAGCTCCATATGCGCTCCTTCAAAGACGGCGATGTGATCGACGTCGAACCATGGAGAGCGGGCCCGTTCCCGGTGATCAAGGACTTGGTCGTCGATCGCAGCGCCTTCGACCGAATCATCCAGGCCGGCGGGTACATTTCAGCACCCACCGGCACAGCGCCTGATGCGCACGCCACCCCGGTGCCGAAACGTGACGCCGACCGTGCCTTCGATGCGGCAACCTGCATCGCATGTGGAGCGTGTGTCGCCGCTTGCCCGAACGGCTCGGCGATGCTGTTCACGGCCGCAAAGATCACTCATCTCGGCCTGCTGCCACAGGGCCAGCCTGAGCGATATTCCCGGGTTGTCGGCATGGTGGCTCAGCATGATGCGGAGGGATTCGGCGGATGCACCAATATTGGCGAGTGCACCGCCGTCTGCCCCAAGGACATTCCCTTCGAGACCATCTCCCGGCTCAACCGGGATCTGATGAGCGCCCTGACCCACGGTGGCTCCCATTGGCCCAAGGCGGCACCAAAGGGGGAGACCGAAGTCGAAGAGGAGGACTAAACCGGTAGGCCACGCAGTCCAAGGCAAGCTGGCGCGCGGCGACAGGCTCAGTGCGTATTCAGCGCCGGCGGTCAGATGGTCAAGACGGTCAGCAGTGCGGCGGCCGAGCCGAGCAGCGCGGCGCCGTAGCAGAACGCAGCGATCGGCGTCGCCAGTCCCTTGAGTTGGAGTCCGTCGTAAAGGGTGGACCTGAACCGGTGTGCTGCATGGAACAGCATGGCGACGATCAGACCTAGCAGGACCAGCCGGGTGAGCCAGTAGCTGAAAACCGCATGCAGGTAGTCGTAGTCGGGTCGGACCCAGCCGAGGGGAATGGCTAGGCCGAACAGCAGAATCAGGATGGGCAGGAACACCGCGGCGG